>JAPLEC010000046.1 GCA_026391515.1 Bacteroidia bacterium
ATGGTTTATAATCGGGACAGACAGATCAATCTCAAATCTGTCAGATATTCCATATTTTATGCTGAGGTCAAACCTGTAATGAGAGCCCCACTCACTGATAGGATAGTATTCTTTCTTACCTGATTCGTTGAAATATTTGTCCTGGGCAATATAAATAATGCCTGTTTCAGCCCTGAAGAAACCTTTTCTCAGTGTAACAGGCTCAGTTACAATGGTTTGCTGTTTAAGATCCGATGGTTGAATTATTCTTTCGAATTGTGCTTTTACGGTAAAACCGGCAGATAAAAACAGGTATATCAGAATGAATTTTTTCATACCATTATGTTACTTAAGAAACGGGAACAGATTATAGCTTAAAGTTATAAACAGGTAAAAGGGTGCATCCATATTCTTTCCTGAAAGCGGTAATCCTGTGATTTCATAAACAGTGATCGCCGGAGATATCTGAATTTCCATCGCCGGTTCAAGCGTAAATAAATGCTCTTCGGGATTTTTGTACTTTTTACCCCAGTATTCTGTCCAGCCACTTTCCGATCTGTGATAATTAGTATTGATCTCAATATTAAACCATCCAGTAGCCTGATAATGCAATGCAGCATTAGCTTCAATTATTCGGTTCAGTCTGTATTTGTATGAATTACTGCTATATGCGAATGTTTTATTAACTAATTCCTCATCCCATCGTATATTTTTCCCTCCCTTCACCGGATCCATATAACTAAAATCTGCTTCAATAGAGAATTTTGATAAGCTGAATTTAGTTACAGCAGACAGCAGGTAGACCGGCACGCCAAAACCATTTGTATTATTATAATGAAAATTGATAGTGTAAGTATTTGCAGCGGTGAGGCTTACATTAGTAATAGTATGCTTGGGTGCTGGTGGTTCATATTTTGCTGTTGGTAAGAATATACCTCCTTTTGCCGCAAAGTCGAACCATTTATATGTAATCGGAAGTCGCAGGGTTGCCAGCAATAGAACATCTCCCATTCCCTTTGTTTCAGTTACTGTATTGACTTTAACGACATCCGCTACAGTACTGAAATATTTTTCTGCCGGAGATCTGATCCCTTTTTTTATATAATTGGTCTCAGCTGAGAGTTCAAGAAAATTGGTTATCCCATATCTTATATTAAGAAAATAATAGTGATATACAGAAGCAGTGCCTTGGTCTTTTAAAATGATCACATTACCGTCCTTGTCGTATGATCGGGCTCTTATTGCAAATTTGTAACCGGCATTTGCCTGAAACTGCCCTCTGTAAAGAGCAAGCGGCCTTTTATTGTAAGGCATGGTCAGTAAGGTAAATTTATCCCTCTCCGCCTGATTCCTTTGACTGGCCGCCGGGACAGCACAAACAAGGAATAGGACAGTAATTATGAACAGTGAAGCGCTTTTCATCTCAGGAGAGGTTTATTTAAGTGGTAATGTATATTTAATCAATCCCTTGCTGTCTAAACCGAACCACATATTCCCGTCTTCATCTTTCTCAATACAATTGACAAAATCTTCTATTATACTGTTTCCCTCACCATCAGTGACATTATATTCCTTATAAGCATGCGGTATTACTCCATCATATCTTATAAGGCCATCATACCAGGTTGCGAACCAGATGTCTCCCTTTATATCCTCACAGATATCCCATATTACATTCCCAAAAGGACCATTCATCAAAGAAAGGCTGTCAAGTTTTGAATTGACGATCCTGTAAACCTCTTTATTCCCATATATCCCTATCCACATTCTTCCTTTGGTGTCAGATAAAAGGGCTGTTACAGGTCCTTCAGGCAGGTTCTTTGTCACATTAATATTTTCCCATGCAATCCCATTCCATTTTATCAACCCATAATTACTTCCTAACCAGATATTTCCACTTTTATCTTCCTCAATAGCATACACATCAAATCCGGAACTGTTATGAACTAAACCGGCTCCTTCATCTATATATAAACCCTCATTATAAGTCCCTATCCAGACTTTCCCTGTTGAGGTGACTTTTACAGTACTAATCCTCATGGTTGTTACTGCCGGATCTGTGTAGTTTTTCCATACTCCTGCGGACGATCTGACAGAATATCCGTTTTTTGTGCCGATAAGCATGCTTCCGTCAGCTATTTGGTCGACTGTTGTTACCGAATCGCTCAGAAGGGAACTGTTTTGTGTTGTATAAACCTGCCATGTGTTATTTCCATACACTGCCACACCATTGCCATTGCAGGCAACCCAAAGATTACCCTGCTGGTCAAGCTGCAGATCCCAGATATAATTGCCGGGCAAATCAGAATTAGCAGAATTGTACAGAGTCCAGACACCAGCAGATTCCTGATCAAGCAGATCATACTTTGTCTGCTCGCATGCTGTGAAGAAAATAAGAATCAAAAGTGCCCCTGCAATTACTGAAGAAATTCGAATCCATCCACCCTTTTTCATATCAATTCAATATTTAAATGATTTTTCAGGTAATTACTATGTAAACTTAAATCAATAATAAAACGTTAAAAACACTGAAAAATTTCTTACAAAAATTACTAAATTATTGATTATCATCCAAAATAATTATAAATGAATCAATAATCGATTACTTAATAATTCTTTATTATTAAGACTTTAAAACCAGGAAATATGTTGCAGGAGAATATCCTTATTTGATATTAATTATCGGATTTAGAAGTGTTTTTATTGTATCTTCTCCACAGAAAGAAAACTGGTATTCCAATGAGTACAATAAGAAGTCCCCATAATGTATATTTCGGTTTGTAGATGAGTAAAATTACCATTATAGTTATTGTCGTAAGTATGTACATCGCTGGGATCACAGGGTAACCGAAAGCTTTATAAGGTCTCGGAATATCTGGTCTCTTTACACGCAGGATAAAGATAGCAAGGATCGTCAGTGTAAAGAAAATAAGAACAGAAAAAATAACATAATCAAGCAGATTGCTGTATGTTCCTGATAAGCATAGCAATACTGCCCAGATGCCTTGTATAACCAGCGCAAATCCCGGAACCCCGAATTTGTTGATCTCACCAACCTTTTTGAAAAAAAGCCCGTCTTTTGCCATAGCATAATAAACTCTCGGTCCTGCAAGAATCAGCCCATGATTACAACCGAAAGTGCTTATCATAATAAAAACTGCCATTATTATTGCAGCCACATCACCAAACACTACATACATTGCAGAAGTGGCTACTCTGTCATCGGTAGCATATTGTATCCCCCGGCTTAACACGTCAGCACCATCCGGAGAACCTGAAAGAGGCAGTATTCTGATGTAAATAAAATTGACAAGAAGATAAATAACAGAAACGATCAACGTTCCGAAAAAGAGACTCAGAGGAACGTTGCGCTTTGGATTAATTACCTCCCCGGAAATATATGTCACATTATACCAGGCATCGGCAGAAAAAAGTGAACCTACAAGTGCAGTGCCAATTGCAGCAATCAATGCGAATCCTGCTAAAGGAATGACCTGATTATCAGACCCAACCTGGCTTGCTTTCCAGAACACCTCCTTGTTCAGCTCAAATGAGCTTATGCTTTTTGTTGCAAAAAACCCGATTAAGATAACTCCGAAAAGAGCTAAAACTTTTGTTGAAGTAAAAATGTTTTGTACAGTCT
>JAPLEC010000317.1 GCA_026391515.1 Bacteroidia bacterium
CAACGGCTTACAGGAGGCGACTGGATAACTGTTGACAATGCCAACAGCGTGGAAGCGAGAGACGGGAATGATGTTGTTACAACATTGGACATTGATCTGCAGGATGTTGCAACAACCGCACTTCTGAATCAACTCCGGAAACATGATGCTCATCATGGGTGTGCTGTCCTAATGGAGGTGTCAACCGGTGATATCAAAGCTATAGCCAACCTGGAAATAGGAAGCGATGGCAACTACCACGAAACTTATAATTATGCTGTAGGAGAGAGCACCGAACCCGGATCGACTTTTAAACTTCCTGCTCTGATGGCCGCCATTGAAGACGGAGTTATTGACACCAGTGATATTGTCGACACCGGTACAGGAAGTGTGAAATATTATAATAAGATCATCAGGGATACAAAAGAAGAAGGGTACGGTAAAATATCCGTCAAAGAGGTCTTTGAAAAATCGTCCAATGTGGGCGTCTCAAAGCTAATATATGAACATTATAAAGACAAGCCAAAAGAATTTGTGAACCGGCTTTATGCAATGAAGCTTAATAAAAAGCTTGATCTTCAAATAAAAGGAGAAGGAACCCCTTTGATAAGATATCCGGGAGATAAACTATGGTCAGGGCTTTCACTTCCGATGATGTCGCATGGCTATGAAGTTCAGCTTACACCTCTCCAGATTCTGACATTCTACAACGCGGTTGCTAATGACGGAAGGATGATGAAACCACGTTTTGTGACATCAGTAATGCGTAATGGCAATGTGATTAAACGTTTTGAGCCGCATGTGATTATCAACTCCATTGCATCACGATCAACAATCCGGAAAGTGAAAAAAATGATGGAAGGGGTTGTCGAACACGGAACTGCAACAAACCTTAGAAATGCTAATTACAAAATTGCAGGAAAAACCGGAACTGCACAAATTGCATCGGGTAAATCAGGATACAGGTCCGGATCCAGGATATCTTACCAGGCCTCATTTGTTGGCTATTTTCCGGCCGAAAACCCTCTCTATTCATGTATCGTAGTTGTTAATGCACCTTCAAACGGCGTCTATTATGGCAACCTGGTTGCAGGCTCTGTATTTAAAGAGATCTCCGATAAAATTTATGCAACAAATTTTTTCAGGGATTATATAAACTGGGACAAGGATAATAAAAAGCCGGTGCTTGCACCTGAAGCAGGAAATGGCTACAGGGCTGATATTAATGCGGTTCTTAAAGAGCTCGATGTGAGATATAAAAAGACTGCAAATAATGAATGGGTAGCTACAAGGGAAAGTGGAGACACAATAAGACTGGTAGGATTAAAAACTTCTAAAGGACTGGTTCCTGATGTTCGCGGGATGAGTCTCAGGGATGCTGTATTTCTTCTGGAAAATTCAGGATACAGAGTTAAGTATAACGGTAAAGGCAAGGTACGCAGGCAATCACCTGAACACGGAGCAAGGTATTTTGAGGGACAGATAGTTTCTCTTGAAATGACTATGTAACATGATGCAACTGGACAAAATATTATCGGGCATTAAAATAATTTCCATCTCAGGAGATAAAAAATTACCTGTTGAGAATATCTCATTTGATTCCCGTAATGTAACAAAGAATTCAATGTTTGTTGCAGTTAAAGGATCAAAAACAGACGGGCATGATTACATTGAAAATGCTATAAAAGCGGGCGCATCAGCTGTCGTTTGTGAAGTAGTTCCTGTTAATCCTGATAAAAAAATCTGCTGGATTATAACTGACGATTCAGCAAAAGTACTTGGTCAGGCTGCTTCAAATTTCTTTGGAAATCCTTCATCATCATTAAAGCTTGTTGGTGTAACAGGTACCAACGGCAAAACTACAATTGCCACGCTCCTCTACAAAATGTTTACCAGTCTCGGATACAAATGCGGTCTGTTTTCAACCGTCTGCAATTATGTTATCGATAAAGAATTACCGGCAACTCATACCACTCCCGATCCTGTTCAGTTGAATAAGGTAATGGCAGAAATGTCTGATGCCGGCTGTAATTATGCATTTATGGAAGTAAGCTCGCATTCTACTGATCAACAGCGTATTGCAGGGCTGAAATTTGCAGGAGCCATTTTTACAAACCTTACCCACGACCATCTCGATTACCATAAAACTTTCGATAATTACCTGGCAGCAAAAAAAAGCTGGTTCGATTCATTGCCTGAAAATGCTTTTGCCCTTGTGAATGCAGATGATAAAAACGGAAAAGTAATGCTTCAGAACTGCAAAGCACATCACTATACATTTTCTGTTAAAGGAATGGCTGATTTCCGCTGCAAAATAATTGAGCAGAGCTTTGAGGGGATGGGTTTAAAAATTATGGGCGAAGAAGTGTGGACAAAATTCATCGGCAATTTCAATGCTTCAAATCTTCTTGCCGTAAGTGCTGCATCGGAGCTTCTCGGAGCAGACAGGAAAGAAATTCTGACCATCCTGAGTAATCTGACTTCTGTAGCAGGACGTCTTGAGGTGATAAGATCGCCGGAAGGAATTACAGGAATTGTGGATTACGCTCATACACCTGATGCACTATTAAATGTAATCAGTACACTTAATAAAATCAGGGAAGGCAGCGTGAACCTTATTACAGTTGTTGGTGCAGGCGGAGATCGTGATAAAACCAAACGACCAAAAATGGCTGCCATATCAGCTGAGGGAAGCACAAAAGTTATCCTTACATCCGACAATCCCCGGACTGAAAATCCCGAAAGGATACTTGATGACATGGAAGCAGGAATTGGTCCTGATATGAAAAGAAAAACATTAAGGATATGTGACCGTCGAGAAGCAATAAAAACTGCTGTGATGATGGCAAAGCCGGGTGATGTGATCCTTGTTGCAGGGAAAGGGCATGAACCATACCAGGAGATTAATGGAGTAAAACATCATTTTGACGACAGGGAGGAACTTAAAAAAGCATTGTTACAGAAATAAAATTTACAAGTAATGCTGTACCATTTATTTGAATTTCTTGATAAACTGGATGTCCCCGGAGCCGGGGTATTCAAATTCATCTCCTTCAGATCTGCTGCGGCCGTAATTACATCACTTTTCATTTCGATGATGATCGGGAAAAGGATAATACTTTTTCTTCAGAGAAAGCAGGCTGGAGAAGTTGTCAGAGATCTTGGCCTCGAAGGGCAATATCAGAAAAAAGGCACACCATCGATGGGTGGAATCATCATTCTTGCATCAATCGTAATTCCAACGCTCCTTTTTGCAAAGCTCAACAACATATATGTTCTTCTGATGCTCCTGACTACCGTATGGCTTGGTCTGGTCGGATTCCTTGATGATTATATAAAAATATTCAGGAAGAATAAAGAGGGACTGGCTGCACGCTTCAAAATATTCGGACAAATCATCCTGGGACTCATTGTCGGTCTGACAATGTTTTTCAGTGATAATGTGATGATTGTAGAAAAAGTGAATGTTTCAGATCTCAGTGTAGGAGAGAAAAAGGAATTGTTCGATACTTCTGTTCAGCTGACTCCGCAAAATGAGATTTCGATGGAAAGGAAATCTACCAAAACCACGATCCCTTTTGTTAAAAACCATGAGTTCAATTATTCCTGGCTTGTAGGTTTTATTAATAAAGATCATCGTCAACCATGGACATGGCTTGTCTTTGTTCTGATTGTAATATTCATTCTTACAGCAGTTTCCAACGGAGCTAATCTTACTGACGGATTAGACGGACTGGCGACGGGAACTTCGGCAATTACCGGAACAGCTCTCGGTATTCTTGCTTATTTGTCGAGTAATGTCAAATATGCTGATTACCTTAATATTATGTTCATTCCTCATTCAGAGGAGCTGGTAATCTTTGCCAGCGCATTTATCGGAGCAACCATCGGTTTTCTTTGGTACAATTCTTACCCGGCACAGGTTTTTATGGGTGATACAGGTTCGCTCGCTCTCGGCGGGATAATAGCCGTATTTGCAATTATTATAAGGAAAGAATTACTCATACCGATTTTGTGCGGGATTTTCCTTGTCGAGAATCTGTCAGTCGTTTTACAGGTAGCATGGTTTAAACGAACAAAGAGGAAATACGGGGCGGGCCGCAGGATATTCCTGATGGCTCCTTTGCATCATCATTTTCAAATGAAAGGTTATCCTGAACCGAAGATAGTCACAAGGTTCTGGATAGTGGCAATAATATTGGCTGTAATAAGTATTGTGACACTTAAGATCAGGTAATCTGATGGAGAAAAAAATTGTAATACTCGGAGCAGGTGAGAGCGGTGCAGGATCAGCTGTTTTGGCGCTGAAAAAGGGTTTTGATGTGTTTGTATCCGATCAGGGACAAATAAAGGATAATTATAAAAAAATTCTTGAGAATCATAAGATCAGATGGGAGGAAGGCAACCATTCAGAAAAGGAAATACTTACAGCCAATGAGGTTATTAAAAGTCCGGGGGTTAAAGAAGATGCACCCATCGTAGCCAAAATTCGTGAGAAAGGAATTCCTGTGATCTCTGAAATTGAATTTACCGGACGGTACGCAAAAGGAATAAAAATTTGTGTTACAGGAATCAATGGTAAGACAACTGTTACAAATCTGATTTATCATATTCTGAAAAAAGCAGGGAAGAATGCTGCAATGACCGGCAATGTCGGAAACAGTTTTGCAATGGCTGTAGCTGAAGGCAATTACGATTATTATGTGATTGAGCTCAGCAGCTTTCAGCTTGACGGGATGTTCAAATTTAAAGCAGAAGTTGCCGTGCTGATGAACATTACACCTGACCACCTTGACAGGTATGGATATAATCTTCAGAATTATGTCGATTCAAAATTCAGAATCACACAAAATCAGACAAAGTCAGATTTCCTGATTTACTGGGCTGATGATCCGATCATCAAAGCTGAATTGTCAAAAAAGAATTATGGAATGACTCTGCTCCCATTCTCCGATACCAAAACGGAGAATATGACTGCATATATAGAAAACAAAGAATTAATAATTGATTACCAACATAAAACCAACCTTATGACCATTCACGAACTGGCGCTCAAAGGTCGTCACAACACGTACAACTCGATGGCTGCGGCCATTGCAGGTAAAGTACTGAATATCCGTAAGGATGTAATCAGAGAAAGTCTTGCAGATTTTCAGGGAGTTGAACACCGGCTTGAACCGGTGATAAAAGTAAGCGGCATCAGCTTCATTAACGATTCTAAAGCTACAAATGTCAACTCCACATGGTACGCTCTTGAATGTATGGAAACAGATGTTATCTGGATTGTCGGAGGAATAGATAAAGGGAATGATTATTCAGAGCTGTTTCCTGTCGTGAAACAAAAAGTGCGAGCTGTAGTCTGCCTGGGGAAGGACAACAAGAAGATCATGGAGGCCTTTCAGGACAAGGTTCCGACAATTGTAGAAACAACGTCGATGGAAGAAGCAGTAAGATCTTCCTATTACCTGGCAAAAAGAGGCGAAACAGTTTTATTATCACCTGCCTGCGCCAGTTTTGACCTCTTCAATAATTATGAGGACAGAGGACGACAGTTTAAAGCAGCAGTCAGAAATCTTTAAAAACCAATACAATGCAGCAAGGCTGGCTTACAAAGACATTTAAAGGCGACAGGGCTATCTGGGGTCTTGTTGCACTTTTTATGGTCTATTCACTGCTTGCGGTGTACAGCTCATCAGTCAGCGTTGCTTTTAAAATTCATGGAGGTAATACAACCTACTTTCTTAGAAGCCAGTTCTTTATGCTTCTGCTCAGCCTGATAATAATCGTAGTGGTGCATTACCTGCCATACAGGATATATTTTTCCATGGCCGGCCTGATCCTTATCATCTCAGCGGGTTTACTGGTACTGACATTTATTTTCGGGGCAAGAGTAAATGAAGCTACCCGCTGGCTTGTCATACCCGGTACCGGCTTCAGACTTCAGACCTCAGATATTGCGAAGGTTGCACTGGTTCTTTATCTGGCCCGGACACTGGCAAAATACCAGAATGAACTGAATAATTTTATGCTTGTCACTAAATACTTAATGGTCCCGATCGCCATTATCTGTGGACTTATTCTTCCGGAAAACCTGTCAACTGCAATGATGATTTTCGGAATAAGCATGATTATCCTCTTCATTGGCAGAGTGCCTTTTAAATTTCTCCTGGCATATCTGGGAATGGCAATTGTAGGTGTTGTACTTTTTGCTCTGGTACTGACGGTAGTAACAAAAGATAACAGGGTGCAGGTATGGAAAAACAGAATAGAACATTATTTTTCAGGAGCACCTGATGAAGAGGGCAATTACCAGTCGAATCAGGCAAAAATTGCAATCTCTACAGGAGGACTTTTTGGTAAAGCACCGGGCAGAAGCACCCAGAGAAATATGCTGCCACAATCAAACTCCGACTTTATTTTTGCAATTATAATCGAAGAATACGGGTTGCTGCTTGGTGCAATTCCCCTAATTCTTGCTTATATGATATTGTTATTCAGGGGGATAACAATTACCAAGAAATGTGAAACTGCTTTTCCTGCCTTGATGGTGCTTGGATTAATAGTGATGATTGTTGTGCAGGCAATACTTAATATGATGGTGGCTGTCGGACTATTTCCCGTGACCGGGCAGACACTTCCCATGGTAAGCTGGGGAAGAACATCAGTGCTGGTTATGAGCTTTTCAATAGGCGCTATTTTAAGTGTCAGCAGAGTTGTTAATGCAAGAATAAAGAAAGAAGAATTATCTGCAGAAGAGGTATCAGATGAAGGAGATAAAATATATGAACCGGCAAAAACATAAGAGGATAATAATAAGCGGAGGAGGCACCGGAGGCCATATATTCCCTGCTATTTCGGTAGCTAATGCTTTGCGGAGAATTGATCCGAAGATCGAAATCCTTTTTGTCGGGGCTGAAGGCAGAATGG
>JAPLEC010000123.1 GCA_026391515.1 Bacteroidia bacterium
AACCTTTTTTCCCTGCCTTACCGACAACATAATCAATATGATCCCAAAAATCATATTGGAAAGAATCATTAAATGAGTTGCCGGGAGTTGTAAGAGGCTGATCAATTCTATTGTTGATAAGAGCTGAATCACCATATACATTAACTGAATTTCTTACATCATGCAGCACCATTACCTGAATTACATTGAATCCTTTTTGACGGCGGTCTTCAAGGTATTTCTCAGTTTCTTCACGCGAAAGTTTTGCAAAAAGTAACCATCCGGTATCACCCAGCCAGAAAAATGGATCTCCTGATTTTGTCTCAAGAAATCTCCTGTTTTCGGATACAGTGAGTAAAGGTGTTATTTCTTTGTAAGTACTTGTTGAACAGGAAGATATGATGATGAAAATCAAAAACACAAAAAAATGTCTTACCAAGCTATTGGGATCAAAAACAGGTTTGTTTATCATAGAAATCAATATTAAACGCTTAATATATGAAATTAAATGGAGATTCTTCGCTTCTCCGCCAGCATCGCCTTTGCGTAGCCGTTACGGCGGAAGAAAAATGGGATGATTAACCCGATCTAAGATATCCGTAGATCATCGAATAAAAATTCTACAATGATTCGAGCCTCAGCGAGGATCCTGGCATGTTGGATTATGAATATATTTCTTAATATTTCAATAGATCCAGGGAATTAACCTGAAAGTTTTCTTAATATAATCTGAGTACTCTGTTCCAAACTGTTGTGTAAGCAGCTGCTCTTCGATCTTAATCCTATGTAGCATCGCTAATGTGACAGGTATGAATATAATAATCAGGCTTATCCAGTTATTAAGAGAAATGCCGAAGCCAAAAAAAGATATCAAAGAACCCAGATAAGAGGGGTGGCGGATTAATCTATATAAACCATCCGTTTTCAGCTTATGATGATCCAGAATAGTGACATCGACAGTAAAAAATCTCCCTAAAGAGAATATAGCAATAAACCTTATTATTATTCCTGCAACTATCAGTAAAAGCCCTGAATATTGAATTATTGACAAATTACCTAATGGGGCCTTAAGGAAAACAGCTGATAATATTCCCAATGTATTCGCAATACTAATTGTAATCCAGATAATTCTGGTCGACCCTTTGTCCTGATCATTTTTACCATAAGTACCAGAGCGAAGGAGCCTGTTCAGCACTATTTCTGATACGAACCATATTGTCCAGATAATTATAAACGGAAACATTTTTTTCTGATTATTTGATAATAATATTTAACTCCATAATTGCATAAAGCGAGAGCCTGCTTTTATAAAATTTGGTTGACTTTTATTTATTAATGCAAGGTACAAAATTGAAAAGAATCATGGTAAAACAGAAAAAACAATTTTAGCTGTAACAGCTAAATAAGAATATGTAATTTAGGTGCCGTGGAATGTTATAATATGTATTGCTATGAAACCTGGAACATTTACTCAGCTTTATGAACAATTAGTAATTGCAGTTAAATTCTGGGAGTGTTTGTTTAATCCATCCCGAAGAAAGATAATCTTTTCTTATATAAGTGGTATTTTGACAAATCTGGGACATAAGTCTTTGATTGTTAATGGTTATTCTGATCATGTGCATATCTTTTTTGGTCGTAATCCGTCAATTTCGACTTCGGATACGGTGTCTGCAATAAAGAAATCATCGTCCTATTTTATCAATGAGCAGGGATGGTTTGTGGGTAAATTTCAATGGCAGGATGGTTATGGAGCATTTTCGTATAGCAGAAGCCATGTAGATGATGTTTATAAATATATTGCCAATCAGGAAGATCATCATAAATCAAGTAGATTCAGGGATGAATACAAAGAAATGTTGAATAAATGTGAGATTGAATTTGAAGAGAGGTTTCTATTTGATTTTTTTGATGATGTCGATGAAAGATTGTAAACATTTTTTATTCGACCCTCTACGAAGGTCCATTCCATAACCAGATGTAAATTTTCTACAATAATTCGATCCTCCACGAGGATCTTCCATGAAGGGATATTCGAAATGCTACAATAATTCGATCCTCTACGAGGATCAAAAGAAACAATACATTGAATAATAAGTGGTTATAGATAATAAATGGAATAAATATTTGAAGCAATAAATTAATGAGATGAAAGATGATCGTAGATCATCGAATTATTGTAG
>JAPLEC010000438.1 GCA_026391515.1 Bacteroidia bacterium
TATAGTATCTCCGATGCCGAAAGTCACATGCTGAGGTATCTCACTTAATATTGCGTGCCTGTAATCCCTCCCGTCCCAGCTTAATGATCCAAAATATCCGTTCGATTTAAATCTCGCGCTTAGTCTGAAATTAAGATTCAGAAGGGACATTACAACAGAGTAATTTTCTGAACAGCCTACAATTACTCCTGCAACACTACTGCCTGAGATAACAGCCATATCAACTGATAAGCCCTGCATTTTACCCTTGTCGAGGGTGAAAAAGTTCTTCTGCCGGGCAACTGAATTATTTACTATTTCAGCAGACGTGTAAGTATATTGCTGATTATGTACTGTATCGGTGACAGAAAAAAAAAGCTGATCTTCTTTCCTGCCTGAATGTTCAATAGTGTTTCTCAGTGAAGCATTATCTTTTGCAAGGATCTGGCTTATTTCGCGAAGGCGGAAATACGTACGTGCTTTGCTGATTCTTGATTCAACGCCTCGTGTTATTCCTCTTATCCCTTTTACTACTCTGGCATTCTGATAATTATTACCTGTACTGAGCAAATAAAATGCTATCCCTTCGAGAAAAAGGAAGATAATCAGGTGATTATACTTTGCAAGAAAGTTCAGCAGGTTTCTCATTCATACAGGTAGATTATCTCATGAGGAATGGAAATTTATCCACATTATTAAGAGCTACTCCCGTGCCTCGGGCAACAGCATGAATGGGATCTTCAACCAAATTGAAGTTTATATTGATCTTGTCGGTAAATCTTTTATCGAGGCCTCTTAGCATAGCGCCTCCTCCGGCCATGTATATCCCCTTATTCACAATATCGGCATAGAGTTCAGGAGGAGTCTGCTCAAGAACACTTAGAAGAGCTGCTTCTACTTTTGACAAAGATTTATCGAGACAATAAGCTATCTCCTGGTACGATATCGGTATTTCAATAGGAAGAGCTGTCATTATATTTGGTCCTCTTACAACATAATCGGCAGGTGGGTTTTCGATGTCAGGTAATGCTGCGCCAACCCCGATCTTAATATCTTCGGCTGTCTTTTCTCCGATCTTTATATTATGCTGATGCCTCATATATGCCTGAATATCAGCTGTAAATCCGTCTCCGGCTATCCTGATTGATTTATTACAAACGATGCCTCCGAGTGCTATAACTGCTATTTCAGTAGTGCCACCGCCGATATCAATTATCATAGAACCCTCAGGAGCTTCGACGTCAAGTCCTATCCCTATTGCAGCAGCCATCGGTTCATAAATCATATATACATCCCGTCCGCCTGCATGTTCTGCTGAGTCGCGGACAGCACGTATCTCAACCTCGGTGCTTCCTGATGGAATACAGACAACCATTTTTAAAGAGGGTGAAAAGAGACGTGGTCCCTTGTTTATCATCTTGATCATTCCTCTTATCATCAATTCGGCTGCATTAAAATCGGCTATCACTCCATCGCGTAAAGGCCTGATTGTCTTTATATTTTCATGCGTTTTCCCATGCATCTGCCTGGCCCGCTCTCCTATTGCTATCAGTTTTCCGGTACTCTTATCAATCGCAACTATTGATGGTTCATCAACTACAATTTTGTCGTTATGAATTATAATTGTATTTGCTGTCCCAAGATCTATAGCAATCTCCTGTGTTAAAAATGAAAATAGTCCCATGAATGAGTTTAATTATAATTAATGTTTAAAGTGTCTGATTCCTGTAAAGACCATTGCAATCCCATTGGCTGAACAATAATCGATTGTTTCCTGGTCCCGCACGGATCCTCCCGGCTGAACAACTGCTGTCACACCTGCTTTGTGAGCAATTTCCACACTGTCGGCAAACGGGAAAAATGCGTCTGATGCCATTACTGATCCTTTCAGGTCGAATCCGAACGATCTGGCTTTCTCAATAGCCTGCTTTAATGCATCTACCCTTGACGTCTGCCCAATGCCGCTTGCACAAAGCTGCTTGTTTTTAGCAAGAACAATAGCATTTGATTTACTATGTTTTACGATGATGTTTGCAAATATCAGATCACTGATTTCATTCTGTTCAGGCAACCTGGTTGTAACAGGTTTCATCTCTTTCCCCGTTTCAATGCTGGCATCACGTTCCTGCCATAAAACACCATTCAGCAACGATCTGAAATTATAAAGGCTTTTAACCTGCTCTTTTCTTTTAAGTATTATCCTGTTTTTCTTCTGCTTCAATATTTCAAGAGCTTTCTCAGAGTAGTCTGGTGCAATAATAATCTCAAAAAATATCTTGTCGATCTCTGTTGCAGCAGCTTCATCAATTGTAACATTTGTTACAATTACACCTCCATAGGCTGATACTGGATCGCAGGCCAGTGCTGCTTTCCAGGTTTCAGTTATGTTTTTCCTTGAAGCTGCTCCGCAGGCGTTGTTATGCTTGATAATAACAACCGTTGTTTCTGAAAACTCATCAATAAGGTTGAGTGCTGATTCAAGGTCGAGAAGGTTGTTATATGAGATTTCTTTTCCGTGAAGTTTTTCAAACAGCTGGCCGGGATCTCCAAAGAATAACCCTTTCTGGTGCGGATTTTCTCCATATCTTAGTGGATAAGAGACATTTATGCTTTCCCTGAAAACCCTGATGCCCGCTTCACGGTTGAAATATTTGAAAATCGCTGTATCGTAATTGGAAGATGTTTTAAATGCTTCTGCTGCAAAATATCGTCTTTCATGTAAGGTTGTAAAGCCTTTTTTATCCTTCAGGAGATCCAGAAGCGCCGGATATTGTTCTCTTCCTGAAATAATAAGAACATCATTAAAATTTTTTGCAGCAGCCCTGATAAGAGAAATTCCTCCTATATCTATCTTTTCAATTATTTCATCCTCATCATTTACACTTCTGGCTGTTTCCTCAAACGGGTATAGGTTGACAATCACGAGATCAATTTCAGGAATTCTGTACTTTGCTACCTGTTCCATGTCTTCTTTATTATCCCTTCTAGCTAGAATCCCACCGAAGACTGAAGGATGAAGTGTTTTAACCCGTCCGCCAAGAATAGAGGGATATGTGGTCAGATCTTCGACTTTTTCAGCAGGTATTCCAAGATCATGTATGAAGCTGTACGTGCCTCCGGTTGAATAGATTTTCACCTTCAAATTATGAAGTGTCCTTACTATATCATCCAATCCGTCTTTATAAAAAACAGAAATTAAAGCACTGCTGATTTTCTTTTCACTCATACCTTATAATTATGATTGCCAGACCAAGTTAATTTGGGCGAATAAAAATAGATATTTTTTTATTAACCTCAATAAATCACAGTCATGATTCTCTTGTAATTCCGTAATTCACGGAAATTTAGGGGCACAAAATTGTGATTTTTCTTATCTTTGATCGCAAATTTGATTTTAAATATCTTAAAAATGTTTTTCAAGCTATTAAAAGAGAGTTTTATTTTTGCTGTTAACTCAGTAGTTGTTAATAAGTTACGGACTTTTCTTTCATTATTTGGAATCACGATAGGCATATTTTCGATCATTTCTGTTTTCACTGTCATTGACTGGATGGGAAAAGCGGTTCACGATTCTATCTCAACTCTTGGTGATAATGTGATATACGTTGATAAATGGCCATGGACATTTGGTAATGTCAAGTGGTGGGATATTATAAAATGGCCTGCAATTTCTATTAAAGATTATGAAGCAATTCTGAATAAATCTACAAAAGCAAAGACCGCCTGTCTTTATGTTTATCAGAATGAGATGCTCAAGTACAAAAAAAATCAGGCTTCTGATGCAGGGGTTATTGCTGCTACACATGAATTTGAGAATGTTAGATCTTTTGAAATAGAAAATGGAAGATATTTCTCACCCGAAGAATCAGCAACAGGAAAAAATGCTGCAATAATCGGATATGAAGTTGCAAACAGGTTATTTGAAAAGGCTAATCCTGTCGGAAAGCAGATTACAATTGCAGGTTATAGAACAAATATAGTCGGGGTTTTTAAGAAAGAAGGCAAGGGCGGGATCAGCGATAATGGTATGGACGAAGTTACGCTTGTTCCTTTTAATTATGCCAAGAACTTCATTAATATGCGAAATAATTTCATCGACGCTATCCTGATGATAAAAGCTAAAGATGGTGTTACAACACAAGAACTCTCGGATGAGACTGTACAGGTTTTGAGAGCTATCCGTAGACTTCGCCCTGAAGAAATAGACAATTTTTCCATTAACAAGGCTAGTGTGATAACTCAGCAATTTGATGCTGTTTTTGTGGGGATAAAAATAGGAGGCTGGATAATCGGAGGATTTTCAATTCTTGTCGGCGGATTCGGTATTGCGAATATTATGTTCGTTTCTGTAAGGGAAAGAACAAATATTATAGGCATCCAGAAAGCTCTTGGCGCTAAACGATCTTTTATCCTTCAGCAATTTCTGACTGAATCAGTGTTACTTTCAGTTATTGGCGGGTTGCTGGGAGTTTTAATGATCTTCATCGGAACTCTCGTTATAAATTATCTGTACGAACTCAACATGCATATTACTCTCGGAAATGTAATTCTTGCTGTGATCATCTCAGCAGTTATTGGCATTGTAGCCGGTTATGCACCTGCTTATTCTGCCGCTAAAATGAATCCGGTTGATGCAATTGGTTATTCATTCGGATAAAATCCTTTGATTTTCAATCCAGTTTGTCAGTTCAATAAACTGTTCCACAGACAATTGTTCGGGTCTTAAATTAAAATCTTTATAATCTTCTCTTTTAAGGATAAAGGCAGATTTAATTGAGTTTCTTAATGTCTTCCTTCTCTGGTTAAAGCCTGCTTTTACAGTTTTAATAAATAATGCTTCGTTACAGCCAAGATCAGTTATTTTATTTCGTTTTAATCTGATTACACCTGATTTTACTTTAGGAGGTGGCACGAAAACATGTTCAGGTACAGTAAAAAGATATTCGGTTTCATAATATGCCTGGAGAAGAACACTGAGTATGCCATAAGCTTTCGATCCCGGTGAAGCACAGATTCTTTCAGCAACTTCCTTCTGTAACATCCCGCACGCTTCTATTATTTTATCCTTGTGCTTCAGTACTTTAAACAGGATCTGGCTTGATATATTATACGGGAAATTCCCGATTACAGCCATTTTATCGGGAAAAAATCTATCAATGTCCAAATCCAGAAAATCACCTCTGATTATCTCTTTTATTTCCGGAAAGTTTTCCCTCAGAAAATGAACCGATTCGTTATCAATTTCTATGACTCTGAAATCATTGAATTTTCGTTCCAGCAGGAAGCTTGTAAGCACTCCTGTTCCCGGCCCGATTTCAAGAACAGAATTATACCCTGTCCCTGTCAGTGTATTGGCAATTTTAGCTGCTATGCTCTTATCTCTAAGAAAGTGCTGACCAAGCTTCTTTTTTGGATGTATTTTACCCATATTTCCTCAAATAAGCTTTAACATTTGCTTAAATCTGCAACAGTTCCCTTCCGAATTTCCTCCAGATGGGCAATTTGAGAGTTTCAAGCCAGATCCTGTTTAAAGTACTGAAGCACAAGGATAAAATAATAGAAGCATGCGGGATGTTACAGAAGGAAGTTGCTGAAAGAATCTGTGCTTCACCGGGATCAAAAGTTTATGGCATACTCAGTGTTCTTCTCCAGGCATTTTATGAAACAGAATATCTTTTTACTGTCCCTGAACATGTTTTCCTGCCACCTCCAAAAGTAAAATCAGGTGTGATCAGATTAAAGCGAAACAAAATAACTGATCTTGGCTGTAACGAAGCATTATTTATTAAAACTGTAAAAGCAGGCTTTAACCAGAGAAGGAAGACATTAAGAAACTCAATTAAATCTGCCTTTATCCTTAAAAGAGAAGATTAT
>JAPLEC010000444.1 GCA_026391515.1 Bacteroidia bacterium
GTCGCTCTGGAAAAAGTCAATATTATTTATAATTCTGATACTTGTTATTGATCAGATTCTAAAGATATGGGTCAAAACCCACATGCAGATAGGTGACGAAATCCGTATTTTCGGGAACCGGGGAATGCTGCATTTTATTGAAAATAACGGAATGGCATTCGGGATGGAAATGGGAGGAAAACCTGGTAAATTAATTCTGAGCGTTTTCAGAATTATTGCAATTTTCGGAATAGGATGGTTTCTTCTCTCAATTATCAAGAAGAAAGCTAACCTGGGACTGGTATTTGCTGTCAGTGCTATTCTGGCAGGAGCAATTGGTAATCTTATCGACAGTGCTTTTTATGGGATGATATTCAGTGAAAGTTTCACACATCCTGCTGTTTTATTTCCCCCCGGCGGCGGGTATTCTTCTTTCCTGCATGGAAGAGTTGTCGATATGTTTTATTTTCCGATCATAAATACTCACTGGCCGGATTGGTCGCCTTTCCGTCCTGGCGAATCATTTGTATTTTTCAAACCAGTATTTAATATTGCAGATTCAGCAATAACCTGCGGGGTATTTGCAATTGTAATATTCCAGAAGAGAATGTTTAAAAATCTAAACTGATTTTTTTTGATTCTGCTACTTTTTTTATTCGACGAATAACCAGCAACAAGAAACTAGTAACTAGCAACTGTTTTCTACTCCTTGCAACAATCTCCGATACTGTTCAATATGTTCCGCAGGTTGGCATGCTTCAGATAATACCAGGTATTTTTGCCTTCTCTTTTCGATGATAAGACACCGCGGTCCTTTAAAATTACAAGATGATGAGAAGCCGTAGCCTGTTCAATGCCGAGCTTTTTATGAATTTCCGTGACGGTTCTTTTCTTACCATCCTCAAGGTAACCGACGATTGAAATTCTTATTGGATGGGCAATTGCTTTAAGCATATTTGCGGCTTTTTCAATTGTTTCCGGGCTCAGCTCTTTTAATTCCATCTTTGAAAATTTAAGATACAAATATATGTAAATATGTTGATATATCCGGTTACCGGCTGACGGTTACCGGTAGCCGGAATTTAATTATTGCTATATTTGAATGAAATAAATCAATATGTCGATCCTCACTGAAATCAAAAAACCTGTTGAAAAGGAGATGGATGAGTTTGAATCCTACTTCAACAAAACCATGAAAAGTGAGATCCCGCTTCTGAAAATAATTTTGAATTATGTTCTTCGCCGCAAAGGAAAACAGATGAGGCCTTTGCTTGTATTTCTGACAGCCAGGCTTAACGGTACAATATCTGAAGCAACTTTTGTTGCAGCAACGTTGATTGAACTTCTTCATACTGCCTCCCTTGTTCATGATGATGTGGTTGATGATGCTCATGAACGCAGGGGCGCCATTTCAATAAATGCTTTATGGAATTCTAAAATAGCCGTACTTGTTGGTGATTACATGCTTTCAAAAGGATTGTTAATCAGTGTCGAAAAAGCTCGTTACGATATGCTTGAGATTGTTTCAGAAGCTGTTAATTCAATGGCCGAAGGAGAGCTTTTGCAATTGCAAAAGGCCAGAAAATTAAATATTAAGGAAGATGATTACTATAAGATAATCATCAGCAAGACGGCTGCATTAATATCTGCCTGCACTGCAACCGGAGCAATATCTGTCACCGATGACCCGGATACCATTCAACTGATGAAGGATTTCGGCGAAAATATCGGCATTGCATTCCAGATCAGAGACGATATTCTTGACTATGAGGCAAATGGACTAACCGGAAAAACTGTCGGAAATGATATTAAAGAACGGAAAATTACACTTCCTCTTATTCATTCATTGGAGCTTGCATCTCTTTCCCAGAAAAGAGAAATAATGTCAATTGTAAAAAGCAGGAAAAAAACCAAGGCAGAAATAGATGAAGTTATCCTGTTTGTAACCGTTTCAGGAGGATTGGAATATGCTGAGCTTAAAATGAACCAATATCGTGATAAGGCACTAGCAATTCTGGATTCTTATCCGGCTTCAGAAGTAAAAGAATCGTTAAAGAGGTTTGTACACTTTACTACTTCGCGAAATAAATGATTCCCCTCTTTTTTTGATCAGTTCTCGGCTTCAAGCTTAATTTTAGCCACTTTGTCTATATCAGCAACGTAGAACCTTGATCCGATATAAAATAGAAGCGATCCTAAGATCAAAACAAACGGAAGGATAGACATTGATACCTTGATGTTTGAAAGATCTGATATTCTTCCCAGGACTATTGGTGCTGTAAATGATCCCAGAAGATTCTGGACGGCAACGGCAATAGCATATGAAGTTGCTCTGAGTCCCGGATGTACAACATCCTGGGTAACAGCAGCAGCTCCTGCTATAAAAGTCATTATTGTTATACCAAAAACGAAAAGAACCAAAAGCTGCGAAGTTCCTTTCATAAATACAAGAGCAATAAATAATAAGACTGCAGAAAACAATGTAGAAAGCGCAGGAAATAAAAGTCTTGCCTTTTTTTGTTTTTCTCTCCATTTGTCAATCAAGAAGCCCCCCAGCGGGGCTCCGATTATTGCAAGAAGCATCACGGCACCTGCAAGGCTACCTGCTACTTCCGGTTCAATTCCTCTCACTTTTTGAAAATATGTCGGAAGCCACACTATCATCGCCGTTGTTACAAATACAACTGCAGCCATTCCAAAATAGGTCAGGATCAGTGATGGTTTGGAAATAAATTCACGGAACAAATCTTTTGTTTTCATCTTGATTTTGTTGTTCATCTTATCAACAACAGCAAGATCTACAGTCTTATAGTCCTTTACAAACAGGAAAAGAATGGCGACAATTAATCCGGGAACTGCGACAATGCCAAAAGCATGCTTCCAGCCCAGAGCTTGGGCGATAATACCACCCATAGCCACACCCACGGCAGAACCAAGTGGGATCGAAGCATTCCACAGCCCCATCATTTTTGATCTTTTTTCAAGAGGATACATGCCTGAGATAAGAGCGCTGCCCCCGGGGGCATATCCTGCTTCGCCAAATCCGATAAATATTCTGGCCATAAATAGCTGAACATAATTTCCTGTGAACGCACATAGAGCGGTTGCTAAACTCCATACGATTGCCATTATTCCTATTGTTTTTGTTCTGCTCCAGCGGTCAATAAGAATAGAAACAGGAAAAGTAAGAATTCCGATAGCCAGATAAATGACCGATACAAGCCCTCCGTTTTGAGTATCAGTAGTGCCCCAGTCTGTTTTTATAAAGGAAAACATTGAATTTACGACCATCCTGTCAGCATAGTCAAACAAATAGAGCAGGAACAGAAGTATGAATATGTAGTTCGAATACCCCTTTGAAAACAAGTATCCCTGGCGGTTTTCCTGATTATTCATAATAGCTACTTTTAATTACCCTATGACCAAGTAAATAAAAAAAAATATCTGTTGTTTTTTTTATCGTAATTTTAAGTCTTTATACTTATCATTACTTTTTTAAAAGGAGTCTAATTTCATAAGTTAGAAATAAAAGAAACTACGATTATGGCAACATTAAAACAAATTGAAGAATTTCTTGTATCAGAACCGATAGCAATGGTTGGGGTTTCTCGTAATCCTAAAAAATTTGGATTTGCTGCTTTCAGAGAGCTGAAAGAAAAAGGAATGAATATTATTCCGGTCAATCCACATGCTGAAGAGATTCATGGGGCAAAAGTGTACCCTGATATTAAATCATTACCAGCCGAGACAAAGGGTTTGATCGTTATGACTCAAAAAAGCAAAACCGCAGAAGTGATCAGAGAAGCTAAAAACAGGGGATTTAAACACATCTGGATACAACAGATGTCCGAGTCAAAAGAGGCTCTGCAGGAACTCAAGGATACGGATATTAATTATATTTCGGGTCAGTGCATACTTATGTATTACAAACCGCATAGCTTTCATAAATTCCATGGAAAACTTAAAAAGTTTTTTGGCCGTTATCCAAAGTAGATTCTAATCTGTTTTTTATGGAAGAAACAAAATTCACTTACAGCATAGAACTGACTGTAAGAGATTATGAATGTGATATCCAGGGTGTTGTAAATAATGCAATCTATCAGCATTATCTAGAACATGCCAGGCATGAGTTTCTTATATCAAAGGGAATAAATTTCATTAAACTTCATGAAGAGGGTATCGATCTTATTGTTACCAGGGCTGAAATAGATTATAAATACCCTCTGCGAAGCAGTGATAAATTTGTAATTCGTCTTTATATTCTCAGAGAAGGAAATGCCCGGTTATTGTTCATTCAGGAAATTTTCAGGCTGCCTGATGAAAAGCTGATCGTTAAAGCAAAGATTACTGGGGTTGCAACCAAAAATGGCAAACCTATCCGGCCAGGTGAAATTTTTGATCGTTTAAACATCTAATAATCAATTCTGATATTATGGGAAAGAAAAATTTGACCAGAAGACAGTTTGTTGCCACGCTGACAGCAGGTGCGGGAACATTGTTTTTAGGCAATATAATCCGGGCTGTCCCTGCTCCCAAAATACCAAACCAGGTTGATCCGTTTCAGATTATTACACTTGGAAATAGCGGGATTAAGACAACCCTTCTTGGCCTGGGAACCGGATTTAACGGAGGAAACCGTTCCTCTGCAATAACAAGAGCAGGCGTTGCCGAATCAGTCATCAGTTATGCTTATTCTGCAGGTATCCGGTTTTTTGATTGTGCTGACACATACGGAACACATCCCTATGCTGCGAAGGCCCTTAAAAATCTTCCCAGGGATAAATACACGCTGAGCTCTAAAATCTGGGCTTCGGGGGGAGGAATTCCGGAACAGGAACGTCCTGATGCCGATATTGTTGTTGATCGTTTCCGTAAAGAGCTGAATACTGATTACCTTGATCTTGTTCAGATACATTGCATGACTAACGCAACCTGGACCGATGAACAAAAAAAACAGATGGACATCCTTGAAAATCTTAAAGCCAGAGGAGTTATAAGGGCACACGGAGTTTCTGTTCATTCGTTGCAGGCAATGGAAGCTGCTGCTGAAAGTCAGTGGGTAGATGTAATTCATGTCCGCATAAATCCTTTCGGAGCTGCAATGGATTCAAAAGATCCGGAAAAGGTAATTCCTGTTATTAAGAAACTGCATGATTCCGGTAAAGGTGTTATTGGTATGAAGCTTATTGGAAATGGAGACTTTAAGAATGATTCTGAAAAAATTGATCAGTCATTAAAATATGTTCTTGGCCTTGAAACAGTTGATATGATAATTGTGGGATTTGAAAGACCTGACCAGATAGATAATTATGCCGCAAGAGTTGCAAATGCGCTTAAATTGTGCTGGAAAAAATAACAAGGTATTTATATGTGTAAAAATTGTTTTTTATCCTTATTATTTCTCGGTTGTACTCTGCTTATCTCAGCTCAGGATAATGATTTATCAAAAATTATTAAACCGGGAGCAATACTTGAAAAGCTTGCAGATGGCTTTGAGTTTACAGAAGGACCAACTGCTGACATAAATGGCAATGTTTATTTTACAGATCAGCCTAATAACCGTATAATGGTCTGGAATATAAAGACCGGCCTTTCTGTTTTCATGCAGCCTTCAGGCCGGTCAAACGGCCTTTCATTTGATAAAAATGGTAATCTCTGGTCGTGTGCCGACGAAAAGAATGAACTCTGGAAAATAACTCCTGATAAACAGGTTGAAATAATTATCAGCAACTTCGGTGAAAAGCTTTTAAATGGCCCTAATGATCTATGGATAGTACCTGATGGTAGTATTTATTTTACAGATCCTTTTTATAAGCGTACATGGTGGAATCATAGCGATATGCCTCAGGAAAAACAGTGCGTTTATTATCTGAAGCCGGATCATAAAACTGTAATCAGAGTTGCAGAAGATCTTCAGCAGCCCAATGGAATTGTTGGAACTCCTGATGGCAGGATGTTATTTGTTGCCGATATCCGTGGAAATAAAACATGGTCATATTCAATAAATTCAGATGGTACGCTTTCCGGTAAAAAGCTCTTCTGCGAAATGGGTTCTGATGGCATGACAATTGATTCAATGGGGAATCTTTATCTTACAGGAAAAGGTGTTACCATTTTTGATAAGACCGGCAAAAAACTGGGGAATATTCCTGTTCCGGAAAACTGGACTGCAAATGTCTGTTTTGGTGACAGAAATATGAAAAGCCTTTTTATTACTGCAAGCAAAGGGCTTTACCGTATCAGACTAAAAGTAAAAGGGACATCCGGTTAAATTTCTGATCTAAAAAGCTCCGGATTTTCTTATCAGCCTTTATATTTATCAATCATTTAAAAAATTAACTAAATTTGAACCCTTTTAAAACATTATTTTTTTAATAGATTTTTTTATTAATTCAACTATCGAAAAGATGAAATATGAGGATTTTCTGGTCTCATCTCTTGGCAGAGGAAATGTTGTTTCTCCTTTGAAGCAAAGTCAGCGTGCTGACAGTCCGGTTTATAAATTTGTTGAGGATAATGAAAGGATCCTGTATGACGTCTCTCTGGATCATTTCAACAAATGCAGAGAAACAGGAGAGGCTCCTGTTTCATTTGAAAAAGCAGGGCCAAAGGAGATGATCTTTTTTGAACCGGCAAAGACAAAAGTTGGTATTGTAACCTGCGGCGGTATCTGTCCGGGTCTCAATAACGTTATCCGCAGCCTCGTAAATCAGCTGCACTACCGTTATGGCATAAGCAGGGTCCTGGGATTTAAATATGGATTTGAGGGATTCATTTCTGATTATAACCATCCGGTGGTTGAGCTTACTGCTCCAATGGTCAGCGATATTCATATCGCCGGCGGAACATTTCTTGGTACTTCACGCGGAAATCAGGATGTAGGAAAGATTGTGGACACTCTTGAAATAATGAATATCAATGTTCTTTTTTGTATTGGCGGGGATGGAACTCTGCGCGGAGCACATGCCATACATGAAGAGATCCAGAAAAGAAAAATGAAGATTGCAATTGCCGGCATACCAAAAACAATCGATAATGATATCGATCTTATCCAGAAATCATTCGGCTTTGAGACTGCCTTTTCAATAGCTAATGATATCATAAAAAATGCACACAATGAGGCACAGGGCGCATATAACGGAATTGCATTAGTAAAGCTGATGGGCCGTGATTCGGGTTTCATTGCAGCAAGCGCTTCTCTGGCTATCCAGGAAGTAAATTTTGTTCTTGTTCCTGAGATCTCTTTCGATCTTTATGGCGCCAGAGGATTTTTTAAGGTACTTCGCAAGCGCCTCGAAGAAAAGCATCACGCAGTAATTGTGGTTGCAGAGGGAGCCGGACAAGAACTTTTTGAATCAAAGGATCTTGAAAAAGATGCTTCAGGGAATGTCAAGCATCAAGATATTGGTGTTTATCTGAAAGAAAAAATAAAGGAAGAATTTGATTCCAAGAATTTTCCTTATTCGATCAAATATATCGATCCCAGCTATATAATCAGGAGCGCTCCGGCTAATCCTAATGATAGTAAATTCTGCAACCTGCTTGCTCAGAATGCGGTTCATGCTGCCCTCGCAGGAAAAACCGATTTTGTTATCGGTTATTGGAACGATGAATTTACCCTTCTGCCAATATCAATGGCTGTCGCTAAGCGTAAGAAAATAGACGTCGAGGGAGAATTGTGGTGGAATGTTCTTGAAGCTACCGGTCAGCCAACAAGCATGAAGAATCCCTGAAATGATTAAAAATATCATTTTCGACCTGGGAAATGTTTTGTTAAGCTGGAAACCAGGGGAATTCTTTGAAAGATCCGGATATGGCCCTGAAGAAGTAAGAATAATACTGAAAGATATTTTTAAAAGTAATGAATGGTCGATGCTTGATAATGGTTATATTACCACTTCTGAAGCAATTGACCTGATAGCTTCCGGATCATCTCTGAAAAGGGCCAGTATATCTGCTATTTTTGATTTACGTACAAAAGTCATATTTCCCCTTGTCAAGAATATAAAACTGCTTCCTGAGCTAAATAAAGAGGGTTTTAAGCTATATTATTTATCCAACTTCCCTCTTGATTTTTTTGAAGAAGTAAAAAAGCAATATGATTTTTTCAAATATTTTAATGGGGGCATTATCTCAGCTGAGGTTGGTTGTTCAAAACCAGACACTAAAATTTTTAAAATCTTTCTTGAAAAATATAATCTTGCACCCGGAGAGAGTCTTTATATCGATGATATTGAAATCAATGTAAGAGTTGCAGAATCTTTTGGTATGAAAGGTATTCATCTGGCAAGAACTGATTCTCTTGAAAAAAAATTTATGGAGTCAGGATTGAGGATTGCTTCGCTTCGTTCGCAATGACTTTTAAATTTATTTTGATGAGGTGAGGCAGAAAGATTGCTTCGTCGCTTCGCTCCTCGCAATGACTGTATTCTTTTTTATGGTTGTTGTACAGGATAAAAAGAAAATCTGAAAATGGCTGCTGTCATTGCGAGCGAAGCGAAGCAATCTCCTAAATTATCCTGAAACCATCCAAACAACTTTTCCTCTAGAGAATGAATTTGTCGGAGCAAATAATTTTTCGACCAGTTATTCAATTCATTCGAAAAATTCCCTTTTCTGACTAAGATATTTACCGGCTCCTGCCCTGAGAAATGAAAATATTCAATTCTCATGAAGTTAAAACAGCAGATGTCAGTTAGTATCACATTGTATATCTGTTGTTTAAATAGAAATTATTAATATATGTTCCACGTGGAAACCAGAACTACTTTTGATAGAATTTAATCAAAAGTGACGCTTTCTTCATTCCAACCAGATTTTTCAGTTCTTCAAAAGAAGTGTTTTTAATTTTTTCTGATGAACCGATTTTTTTTAATAAAATTTCTTTCGTTTTGCTTCCAATACCTTTTATGATATCTAAATCTGATTTTATAAGTTCTGATGATCGTTTATCGCGATGGAAATTTATCCCAAACCTATGGGCCTCATTTCTTAACTGCTGAATTATTTTCAGACTTACAGAGTTTTTATCTATATACAATGGGACACTATCACCGGGGAAATAGATTTCCTCTAGTTTTTTAGCAATTCCTATTATTGTTGTCTTTTCCACAAGATTAAGCTTTTCCAGGCTTTTAACGGCTGATGAAAGCTGTCCTTTACCTCCGTCTATAACTATCAGCTGCGGGATCTTTTGATTTTCTTCAATCATTCTTTTATACCGTCTGAAAACAATCTCTTCCATTGATGAGTAATCGTCGGGACCTGTTACTGTCTTGATATTGAAATGCCTGTAATCTTTCTTGCTGGGTCTTCCATTTTTAAAAACCACACAGGCGGCAACAGGGCTTTTTCCCATAATATTTGAATTATCAAAACATTCGATGTGAGCCGGAATTTCTGCAATATGCAGATCAGATTTCAACTTTTCCAGATTCTTTAATGTCCTGTCCTTCTGGGGCTTGTCTTCATGCTTTTTCTTTTGTTCCAGCTTATAATAAATCGCATTTCGTTCCGCCAGTTCGAGAAGTTTGTGTTTGTCGCCCCTGGATGGAATTGTATATTTTATTTTCTCAAACATTATATCCGGTTTAAATGGAACAATGATCTCCGGAGAATCGCTTGATAATCTTTGTCGTATTTCTGTAATTGCAAAACCAAGCAAAGATTCCTTTTCTTCATCCACCCTGCTCTTCATGTCAAGCGTAAAGGTCTGAATAACAGCACCATTAACAACCTTAATAAAATTAATATATGTATTGTCAGTATCCTGTGCAATTGCAAATACGTCTACATTATTTATTGTTGTACTGACAATAGTGGAGCGGCTTTGAAATTTCGATAGCATTTCAATTCTTTCTTTAATCGCCTGGGCCTCTTCAAAGCGCATTGCCTTTGAATAGCTTATCATAAGATCTTTAAGACAACCTATTACCGATGATATATTTCCTTTTAATATATTTTTAATCTGTTGAATGTTTTCGCTATATTCTTTTTCTTTCTGAAGCCCGATACACGGCGCTTTGCAATTTCCCAAATGATATTCAAGACACACTTTGAATTTGTCTGATTCTATATTGTTTTCCGTAAGGTTCAGTGTGCATGTTCTTAATTTATAAATCTGCCGTATAAGTTCAATTAATGTCTTCACCATTAATCCTGACGTATATGGACCATAATATACAGATCCGTCTTTTACTGTATTTCTGGTGCTGAAAATTCTTGGAAACGGCTCATTTTTTATGCAAATCCATGGGTAAGTTTTGTCGTCTTTTAAAAGTATATTATACCTGGGCTGGTGATTTTTAATAAGATTGTTCTCAAGTAAAAGTGCATCTGTTTCGCTATTTACTACAATATGTCTGACTTCTTCACTTTTCTTAAGCATTACAGAAGTCTTTCCCGATTGATTTTTAGCGAAGTATGATTTAACTCTTTTCTTCAGGTTTTTAGCCTTTCCCACATAAATGATGTTTCCATAGGAATCGATGAATTCATAAACTCCTGGCTTTTCGGGAAGAAGTGGTAGTATTAATTTAGAATTTACTGGCATTGAATCTGGAACTAATGTCTAAAGATAATAATTCTAAAGAAATAGGCTCCCCTTTTATTCCCCCCGGAGGGGGGAAAAATTACCATATCAAATTGAAAATCAACTAAATGAAGAAATATTTCTCCCGTTCTCATGGAAAGCATACGAATTGTGAGTGGGTTTTTTTCTCCCCTTCCGGGGGAGATGCTGTCCCGCTTTGCGGGATAAACTCCGCAGCAGAGGGGGTCTACGATTTAATTGGCACTTAATCTACATACAGAGGAACCGGCTTGAAGCTCTGTCCGTCAAACAATCCTTTGTCGCTTATTTTAAGATCCGGTATCACAAGCAATGCCATAAACGACAGAGTCATGAAAGGAGCTGACATGGTACAACCAAAAGATTTCACCAATTCTGAAAGTGTTTCATATTTAATTGCTACATCTTTCACCGGTTTATCAGAAATAATGCCTGCTATCGGCAGTTGGAGTGAATTTCTTTTTTCTCTTGATACTACAGATAATCCGCCTTTCATTCTTACAATTTCATTGATGGCAGCTGCTATATCATCATCATTGGTGCCTATACAAATTATGTTATGGCTGTCGTGTGCAACAGAGCTTGCAAAAGCGCCCTGCTTAAGGCCAAATCCCTTAATAAAACCTATTGCCGGGGGTGAATCGTTATATCTGTCTTTAACAACGATTTTAAGAATATCTGATCCCGTATCAGCATCAACAAATCTGTTGTCTGATGCCGGCTCCCAAATTGTTTCTCTTGTGAATAACTCACCATCCAATGCTTCTATAACCCGAATTTTTTTACCCTGTTTTTTTATAGTTATATTGTTGACATTCAATTCATAACAATGAAACTTGTTTATACTCTCACTGCCCGGATAATTAAATAAAACCTTGCCCCTGTTATAAACCATTTCCCCGTTTATCCATGTTTCTAATACCTCCATAGTTTTATAATCATTGACTATAATAAAGTCAGCCGCATCTCCTGGCCGTAACAGTCCGGCATTTAAATTATAGTGCTCTGTTGGATTAATAGTACAGCTTCGAATCACATCATAAACATTAAATCCTTCATTTATAAGATTTGAAATGATTTTATCCAAATGTCTTTTAATAAGCATTTCCGGATGCAGGTCGTCACTGCAAAGCATTACTTTTTCAGGATCTGTTCTGATCAGATTCTTAAGGGCATTCAGATTTTTTGCAGCGCTACCTTCTCTTATCAGAATTTCCATTCCAAGCGATATTTTTTCCTTCGCTTCTTCCATTGTGCTACATTCGTGATCTGTTGTTATGCCTGCAGAAACATATTTCTTCAGATTTTTTCCTGTAAGTCCTGGTGCATGTCCGTCAATAGGTTTGTTATATTCTTTTGCTATTTTAATCTTCTTCTGAACTTCCGGATCATCATCAATTACTCCCTGGAAATTCATCATTTCGGCCATATATTTAATTTCCGGATTAATTAATAATTCCTTTATCCCGTCTGAATTGATCGCATTTCCTGCTGATTCAAAAGTTGTCGCAGGCACGCACGACGGTGCGCCAAACCAGAATTTTAGTGGCACTTTTTTTGAATCTTCTAACATGAATTTAACTCCTTCTATACCAAGTACATTTGCTATTTCATGAGGGTCTGAAACAACACCTGTTGTTCCACGTGAAACAGCAGTCATGGCAAACGATCCTGGTGTTGTCATTGAACTTTCAATATGTATATGAGAATCAATAAGACCTGGCATAATAAAGCCTTTTACACTTCTTCTTGTTTTTCTAATCTTCTTTATTTTCCCTCTTTCAATTGTAACCAATGCCGGGTAAATCTCTTTTCGATGAATATCGATCAAGTTGCCAGATATATTCATAAATATTTTTTATTTTAATTTTATTGTTCCACGTGGAACATTTTCTATCTCCCTAAATACATTAATAAAATATTAATGTCAGAAGGCGATACACCGCTTATCCTGCCTGCCTGTCCTATACTTACAGGTCTTATTTTTGAAAGCTTTTGTCTTCCTTCTGTTGATATTGAAACCAGTTCATTATAATTAATATCATCCGGAATTTTTAATCTTTCCAGTCTTTTAATTTTTTCTGCAACAATTTTTTCTCTTTTAATATATCCTTCATATTTTATTTTAATCTCTGCAGACTCTGTTATTTCTTCAACCTTAATACCCAGATCCTTTATTAATTCTTTCCCTGCCTTTAATTGTGACAAAAGCTCTTTTATGTTAATCTGTGGTCTTGTAGCTAGATTAATTGCTTTAATCTTTTGTTTTATTCCTGCTGTTCCCTTTTTAATTAAAAAATTATTTATCTCTATCGGATCTACACTTATTTCCTGTAAAAAACTTATTATCTTCTTTATTTTCTCGTCTTTATCTTCAAGCTCCTCCAGTCTTTTTCTGCTTGCCAGTCCAATTTTAAATCCAATTTTTGTGAGTCTTTCATCAGCATTATCCTGTCTTAATAATATTCTGTATTCTGCCCTTGAAGTAAACATCCTGTAAGGTTCGTCAACGCCTTTTGTTACCAGGTCGTCAATTAACACACCTATGTAAGCTTCTTCTCTTCCTAGAACAAGCTCTTTTCTATTTTTTACTTTTAAAACAGCATTTATTCCTGCCATTAATCCCTGTGCTCCTGCTTCTTCGTACCCTGTTGTTCCGTTTATCTGTCCGGCAAAATAAAGATTTTTAATTTCTTTAGTTTCCAGTGTATGTTTTAGCTGAGTTGGTTGAAAAAAATCATATTCTATTGCATATCCTGGTCTGAATATTTCCACATTTTCAAGTCCCTGAACTTTTCTCAGCGCTTTAATTTGAGATTCCAGCGGCAGGCTGCTTGCAAATCCATTTACATAGTATTCTATTGTCTCATTTCCTTCTGGTTCAATAAATAGCTGATGTGCTTCTTTTTCTTTAAATGTTACAATTTTATCTTCAATGCTTGGGCAATATCTTGGTCCTCTTCCTTTAATTCTTCCCGTAAATAACGGACTATATTTCAAACCCTTTTTTAACTCTTTATGTACTTCATTATTAGTATGAGTAATATAACAACTTCTTTGTTTTTCAATTTTCAGATTGCTGTTTAAATAAGAAAATGATCTCCCTTCATCATCTCCTTTTTGTTCTTTCATAGCGTTGAAATCTATACTCCTTCCATCTATTCTGGCGCTGGTACCTGTCTTTAATCTTTCAACAGTGAATCCCAGCTCTCTCAACTGCTGGCTTAGTCCCTGAGAAGCCTGTTCTCCTGATCTTCCTCCCGGTATTTTAGAAAATCCTATATGCATTAACCCTTCAAGAAATGTTCCGTTTGTCAGAATAACCGCTCTTGCATTGAATTTAGTTCCAAAAGCAGTTTCAACACCTAATATTTTCTTTTCTTTTATCATTAATTTAACTGCTTGTTCCTGCCAAATAAAAAGATTATCAGTCTTCTCCAGTTCCTTTCTCCATTCTATAGTAAACTTTTGCCTGTCGCATTGTGCTCTCGGGCTCCACATGGCTGGTCCTTTAGACCTGTTCAGCATTCTGAATTGAATCATGCTTCTGTCTGTAATTATTCCGCTTAGTCCTCCCAGTGCATCAATTTCTCTTATTATCTGTCCCTTTGCAATTCCTCCCATCGCCGGATTACATGACATCTGTGCTAATTTTGTCATGTCCATTGTTATTAAAAGAGTTTTTGCTCCCATTTTAGCAGCAGCATGAGCAGCTTCACATCCTGCATGACCTCCTCCGACTACAATTATGTCGTATCTGAACTTCATTTTATTTATTTCCTAATTTTCTTTAACCACTTATTTTCTATTTTAGTTATCTCTTCTTTTTCAGCTTTCTTCTTATCCTTATAATCACATAAGTGTAATGTTCCATGAATCATTACTCTAATCACTTCTTCTTTTAAACTAACTTTATAGTTATTTGCGTTTCTTTTAACAGTATCTATACTTAAATAAACTTCTCCATTAATTATTTTTCCATTATTATTTTCGAAAGCAACTACATCAGTAAAATAATTATGCTTTAAAAATTCCTTGTTTATTTTAATGAGTTCTTTGTCGGTTGTAAAAATAAAATTAAGGTCACCTGGAACTTTATTTTCATTCCTGATGACCTTTTCGATTAACTTTAAAATCTTTTTGCTTGATTTTAATCTGTATGTTGATTCATCATAAAAAACCCTGAGTTTCAAGATATTATATTTTTAAATGTCATTTTAACACTATTTCCCTTTTCGTTAAATTCTATTTCATCGGCCAATTTCTTCATCAAAAAAACACCTCTTCCATTAATTGCTTCAATATTTTCAGGCTTTGTAGGATCAGGAACTTTATCGGGTTTGAATCCATTTCCCTGATCTGTTATTGTAATCTGAACTATATTATTCTTAAGCAGAAATTCAATATACACTGATTTATTTTCATCTGACTTATTACCATGTATAATAGCATTATTAACGGCTTCCATTGTTGAAACCAGTATTTTTCCGTAATTATCTTTATTAATACCGGCATCCTGTGTTATGGTATCAATCATATTTTCAACGATCCCCAGATTGCTTAATTTTGATTTTATATCTAATTTTTTAAACATTTTTAGCTTAAAATGTCCCTTTATACTGATTTTATGAAGTTTTGTTTCAAATAGTTCTAAATTTTTGCAATCCATTGTTCCGGATCCAGGTAACCTTGTTCAAATATCATGAATTTAATTGTACTGCTATAATTGTCTTTCGGGTCCGAATATACTTCTCCTATTTCTTCCTTAATTTCTACTTTATCACCCTTTTTTACACTTACATTTACCAGGTTATTGTAAACCGATAGATACTTCCCATGCCTTATTATCACAGTCATATTGGCGCCCGAAATAGCAGTAATTGCAGTAACTTCACCTTTAAAAATGCTTCTTGCCCTTATTTTCCCTGAGCTTGTAATGTCAATACCGTTGTTTTTTTCTGTAACATATTTTAATACAGGATGTTGATGTACACCAAAATGACTTGTAATTGTTCCTCGTTCTACCGGCCATGGGAGGCGTCCCTTGTTTTCAGAAAAATTTTCACCTATTATTTTTTGCTCAGGAGTTAATTCGTTTCTTATATTTTTTCTTCTTTCTTCTTCAATAATTTTTGCTATTTCCCTTTCTATTCTTTGTGCTATTTTTTTCTTTTCTTCCAATTCTTTCTTCAGCTGTTTCTCTTTGTTTCCCAATGATTTTATCATTTTTTGCTTTCTTGTCTGTTCTCCCTGTAGAAGATTTTGTTGTTGTACTTCTTTTTGT
>JAPLEC010000309.1 GCA_026391515.1 Bacteroidia bacterium
CTGGTATTCATATCCTGCAATTATCATTCTTGCAACCCAGAAGAAAAGAATTTCTGGCGCCGTTATAAGATCGTTTGTGGGATAATAATATTTCAGATCAGTATTATCCGGTTTATTGATACCATCAAATGAAGTTCTAGGCCACAGCCACGATGAGAACCAGGTGTCAAGTACATCGTCATCCTGCCTGAGATCAGATTCTTTTAATAATTGATTGTCGCTCTTTTTTCTGGCCAGGGAAAGTGCTTCACTTATATTTTCCGCAACAACGAATTCATTATTATTGAAATACCATGCAGGAATTCTGTGTCCCCACCAGAGCTGACGGCTAATGCACCAGTCATGAACATTTTCCATCCAGTGCCGGTAAAGGTTTTTAAATTTTGAAGGATGGAGATGGACTTCACCGTTCATGACTGCATCGAGTGCAGGAGGTGAGATTTTGTCCATTTTCAGGAACCACTGCGTCGAAAGCTTTGGCTCAATAATAGAATGAGTTCTTTCAGAACGGCCAATTTTATTATTATATGTAACAACTTTAAACAGGTTTCCTGTCCGTTTTAACTCTTTTTCAGCAAGCTCTTTTGCTGTAAATCTGTCAACACCCACGAACATTGCAGCTTCAGAGCTTATCGTACCATCGTCGTTAAAAATGTCGATTGAAGGCAGGTTGTGTCTTATCCCAATCTCATAGTCGTTTATATCATGCGCCGGCGTAATCTTGAGACAGCCCGTACCAAATTCCATATCAACATAATCATCAAAGATAAAGGGGACTTCTCTGTTAGCCATCGGGACAATCACCTTATGTCCCTTCAGATGTTTATATCTTTCGTCGTTCGGGTTAGCGCAAACTGCAGTATCTCCCAGTATTGTTTCGGGCCGTGTGGTTGCAACTGTTATATAATCGTTCCATCCGACAATTTTATACCTTACATAATACAGCTTTGATTGCTCCTCAGTAAAATAAACTTCCTCGTCCGATACAGCAGTTCTTGCCTGAGGATCCCAGTTCACCATTCTGACCCCGCGGTAAATAAGCCCTTTATTGTAAAGATCCACAAATACCTTAATAACAGAATCATATCTCTCTTTATCCATTGTAAAAAGAGTTCTTTCCCAGTCACATGATGCACCTAGTTTTTTAAGCTGTTCAAGAATGATTCCGCCGTGTTTATTTGTCCACTCCCATGCATGCTCCAGAAATTTTTCCCGTGAAATGCTTCTCTTGTCAATACCTTCGCTTTTAAGCTTCGCAACAACTTTTGCCTCAGTTGCTATTGAGGCATGGTCGGTACCCGGTACCCAGCAGGCATTTTTGCCAAGCATTCTTGCCCTTCGGACAAGCACATCCTGGATGGTGTTGTTAAGCATGTGGCCCATGTGCAACACACCTGTTACGTTGGGCGGAGGAATTACAATGGTATATGGCTCCCTGTCATCAGGAATGCTTCTGAAAAAGCCATGTCTCATCCAGTAATCGTACCACTTCGATTCTGTCTTGCCGGGATCGTATTTCGAAGGTATGTCCATCAAAATCGCTGATTATGTCTCAGGTAATTGAAAGGCAAATTTAAAAAAATTACTTATATTAGCTGACAAGGCCGGGAAAAAGCCGCATTCTGAAATGAATAATGAAAAGGGATTAATCTGTATTAATCATTTATAATTATGAAACTTCTTAAGTTTTCAGGCAATATATTTATAGTCTTAGGGATTTCACTTTTTCTAACGGCCTGTAAAAAAGAAAATGCTGATGAATTCCCAAATGAACCACTTATTCAAGGTCTTATAAATGATATAAAAGCAGATTCTCTTGAAGCTGATGTAATATGGTTGCAGAATATGGGTACCCGCTTTGCACCTTTAGAAAATCACAGGGAAGTTGCATTAAGAATCAAAAAAAGGTTTATGATGCAGGGTTATAATAACGTGGAATTAGATTCTTTTTTTGTTACAATAGCACTCAGTACCGGATTCTATGGAGATTGGCAGTACAATGTCATTGCTACATTAGAAGGATCTTTATATCCTGATTCTGTTTGCGTAGTTGGAGGTCATTACGATAATATATTGAAGTCAACAGTTGATTATGATACAGTCCCGGGAGCAAATGACAATGCAAGCGGCACGGCAGCAGTCCTGGAAATTGCCAGGGTGATGAAGAAAAACAATTTCATGCCAAAAAGTACGATCATGTTTATTGCTTTCGGGGCAGAGGAGTTAGGGCTGTTCGGGAGTAAAGATTTTGCTGCCAATCCGAACGGATTCTCAGGAAAAATAAGATTTATGCTTAACTCCGATATGATAGCTTATGAACCCAGTACCAGTCCGGATTCATGGTACGTAAATATAATGGATTATGATAATTCTCATAATCTCAGGTATGATGCTGAACAAATATGTGCCCGATACAC
>JAPLEC010000191.1 GCA_026391515.1 Bacteroidia bacterium
AACAAAACAGCCATCAGAAAGAACAGTGTAAACAAAAGGTCTTTACGGCCGCTTACCCAGGCCACCGATTCGATACGGAAGGGATGAAAAGCAAAAAGGGCTGTCACCAATGCGGATATTTTTATATCGTTCCCATCCAAAGTAACCGGTCCGATTTTAATGTTTTTTGCTCCCTGGTCGGGACTGTCGAGTGTTGCTGTAAGGGAGTCTTTCTCAACCAGGGATAGATTGAATACCACCCGCAAACTCACTGCTCCAGTTGATATTTTCCCTATCCATGAGCCTACAATGGCATGTTTATCAATATTTTGTGCAGTTAGAAGATGACAAAAAGGTATAATAAAAAAAAAGGCAAAGAATTTTTTCATAACTGTAAAATTTAAGCTCCAAAATTAATCCTTTTAAGCCATAACGTATGTTAAATAATTTTAATTGTACCTGAAGATTTGAAGAACTTACACAGAGTTCCACAGAGAAGCACAGAGAGCCACAGAGAATTTTCTCTGTGTGACTCTGTGGTTCTCCGGATTTCCTCTGTGTAACTTTTTCAATCCACTTCAACTCTCTTCAACCTTCTTCAACTTTTTTACTAATTTTACAAACCATATTTTTTGATCTCATGCGTACTATAGATACAAGAGGCCAGCAGTGCCCTGCCCCTCTGATAGCGACAAAAAGAGCTTTGAAGGAAACAAAGAAAGGCGATTCCTTTAAAGTTCTGACAGATAATAAAACATCGCTGGAAAACATCTCACGGTTTTTAAAAGATAATAAGACTGAATTTTCTGTCGAAGAGGCAGCCGGTGTCTGGACGATTACTGTTACTAAAATAAGTGTAAATGTTACACTTAATAATGCTGAAAATTATTGCACTACTGAAGTCCCCCACTTCTCACAGGGTGATTTTATAATTGTATTTTCCTCCGATAAAATGGGAGAAGGAGATTCTGAGCTTGGACATTTGCTTATGGCTAATTTTATCAAAGCAATAAAGGACCTCGAAATTTTGCCGAAGAAAATGGTCTTCTATAATAATGGTGTCAAGCTGGGAACTGTTGATTCGCCTGTATTTGAACATCTCAGAGAGATTGAAAAAATGGGAGTGGGACTGTTCCTTTGTGCCACCTGCGCAAAATATTATTCTCTCGAAGAAAAAATAAAAGTTGGTTCACTGAGCAATATGTACGAAATTGCCCAGGTAATGGCTTCCGCTAGCAATATTCTAAAACCCTGATTATCGATTATGAAAGTTGATCTTCTCCAGATGGTCGAAAGTGGCGGATGCTCAGCCAAAATCTCACCGAAACAGCTTGAGGAGATTCTTAAATACCTGCCATTACCTGACGATCCGAATATCCTGGTAAATATTGATACTCATGATGATGCAGGTGTCTATAAAATCAACGACGAACTCGCACTGGTACTTACAACCGATTTCTTTCCGCCTGTTTGCAGCGATCCCTTTGAATTTGGACAGATTGCTGCAGCAAACTCGATAAGCGACGTGTATGCCATGGGCGGAGATCCGGTTGTTGCACTGAATATCATGATGTTTCCTGCTGCGAAACTTCCACTGGAGGCTTATAAGGAAATTCTGAAAGGAGGATATGACAAGGCTTCGGAAGCTGGAGTAAAAATAATCGGCGGGCATACTATCGATGATTTCCCTCCAAAATATGGTCTTGCAGTAGTCGGATACATTCATCCGAAGAAGATAATTACTAATGCCGGTGCCAGGCCTGGTGATTCACTGATATTGACAAAACCTGTCGGCACAGGCACCATCCTTGCAGGTCAGAGACTTAAGCTAGCATCAGGGAAAGATGTAGATGAAGCACTGCAGCTGATGAAAATGCTTAATAAATCCGGGGCTGAGGTTATGAAGAAGCACAGTATTAAAGGAGCAACAGATGTGACCGGATTCGGTCTTGCAGGGCATGCTTTGAAAATGGCAAAAGCCAGTAATGTCACTATCTGCCTGAATATGAAAAAGGTATCGTTAATCGGTGATGTTTACCGACTGACAGATGATGGTTGCATTCCGGGAGCCTCATTCCGTAACCTCGATTTCGCGGAGCCCGATACTAAATTTGATCCGGAGCTTGACTATAATCTTAAAATGCTGGCTTTTGATGCACAGACCTCAGGAGGCCTTTTGATGAGTGTTAATTCCGGTACCGAAAATGAAGTCCTGGCTGAACTTAAAAGTTCAGGGCTTGAGCGTAGTGCAATTGTAGGATATGTCAAAGATTATAAGGATAAATTTTTATATTTAGACAGTTAAATTTCAAAACTCTCTGATGGTCAAGAACAATCTGAAAGATACCGGTATCAGCAAAAGTATACAGGGACTGACAAGCCTTATTGGCAATACGCCCCTTTTCGAGATAGAATATTTGTACAAAGGAAAATCCGGGAAAATCTATGCAAAAGCCGAGTACCTGAACATGACAGGGAGCATAAAGGACAGGATGGCATTGCATATTATGCGCGAAGCTTATCGTAAGGAAATTATAAAACCCGGCGATCGTGTTGTTGAAGCTACAAGCGGAAATACTGGTATTGCCTTTGCTGCCGTGGGCAGGGCTCTTGGTCATCCGGTGACAATTTTCATGCCCGACTGGATGAGCGATGAGCGTAAAAACCTCATCAGAAGCTATGGTGCTGAGATAGTTTTGATAAGCAAAGAGGAGGGAGGTTTCCTGGGAAGCATTGCCCGTACGCGCGAATTGGCTGATAACGAAGAACATATTTTCCTTCCACGCCAATTCGAAAATGATGATAATGTCCAGGCTCATTATACAACTACAGGACCAGAAATCTGGTGGCAGCTGAGAATGCATGGGAAAAGAACAGATGCATTTATTGCCGGTGTAGGTACAGGCGGAACAATTATGGGTACCGGGCGTTACCTTAAAGAAATGAATCCATCAGTAAAGTTATATCCTCTAGAACCGTCCAACTCTCCGACAATGACAACCGGATTTAAGGTCGGAGCACACAGGATACAAGGCATATCGGATGAGTTTATTCCCGCAATCGTAA
>JAPLEC010000022.1 GCA_026391515.1 Bacteroidia bacterium
TTTCCTTTACCCATACGAACCTCAGCAGGTTTTTTGGTAATGGGTTTATCGGGGAAGATCCTGATCCAAAGCTGCCCTTCACGTTTCATATGACGTGTAACAGCCTGACGAGCTGCCTCGATCTGCCTTCCGGTGATCCAGCTCTGTTCAAGCGCCTTGATACCATACGACCCGAATGCCAGCTGGTTGCCTCTCTGGGCATTGCCCTTCATTTTTCCCTTCTGGGCTCTCCTGTATTTGGACCTTTTTGGTTGTAACATTGCTTAATATCTTAAATAATTGGACTTTACTTCTTATTTTTTTGCTTTCCTCTTGAGGCTCTTACTTTTTGCATTCCTTGCACCGATATTCGGGCTCAGGTCTCTCTTCCCATAAACTTCACCATTACAGATCCAGACTTTTATTCCGATAAGTCCGACTTTGGTATGAGCTTCTGATAATGCGTAATCAATATCAGCCCTGAAAGTATGGAGAGGAATACGACCTTCCTTGTATGTCTCAGTTCGTGCCATTTCAGCTCCCCCAAGGCGGCCTGAAATAACAACTTTTATTCCTTCAGCACCCATTCTCATAGTTGATGCAATTGCCATTTTAATTGCTCGGCGGTATGAAATTTTACCTTCAACCTGCCTGGCTATATTATTTCCGACTATGCATGAATCAAGTTCCGGACGTTTTACTTCAAAAATATTAATCTGTACTTCTTTCTTGGTAATCTTCTTAAGTTCTTCTTTCAGCTTATCTACCTCCTGTCCGCCTTTACCTATAATTATACCCGGACGTGCAGTATTTACTGTTACGGTTATAAGCTTCAGGGTTCTTTCGATAATTATCTTGGAGATACTTGCCTTTGCAAGCCTGGCATTCAGATAATCTCTGATCTTTGAATCTTCAACCAGCTTGCCGGAAAAATCTTTTCCACCGTACCAGTTTGAATCCCAGCCTTTTATTATACCTAATCTGTTACCTATCGGATTTGCTTTTTGTCCCATGTGAATTATTTTGTTGTATTTTCCTCTTCCTTAATTATACTGTCAAGAACAAGGGTTACATGGTTTGATCTTTTTCTCAACCTGTAAGCTCTTCCCTGCGGGGCAGTCTGCAGTCTTTTCATTGTCCGGCCTCCGTCGACATGAACTGTTTTTACATAGAGATTGCTCTCTTCGATCCTGACACCTTCATTTTTGGACTGCCAGTTTGCAATTGCAGAAAGGAGAAGTTTTTCCAATCTGCGTGATGCCTCCTGGGAGCTGTATTTAAGGATATCTAGTGCCTTATTCACTTCCTTTCCGCTGATCAGGTCTGTAACAAGTCTCATTTTTCGCGGAGAAGTAGGACAATTCCTTAGAACGGCCTGGTACCTTGCTTTTGCGGCCTCTTTTCTTTTTTCAGCTGTATTTCTTTTTCTTGCACCCATTTCTGATAATTTTTCAATGTTTACACTACTGATTATTTGTTACCAGAGTGACCTCTGAAAGTACGGGTAGGAGCAAATTCTCCAAGCTTATGTCCTACCATATTCTCGGTAATGTATACAGGGATAAATTTATTCCCGTTATGAACTGCTATAGTATGGCCGACAAAGTCAGGCGATATAACTGATCTCCTCGACCAAGTCTTAACCACTAATTTCTTTCCGCTTTCATTCATTTCAAGAACTCTTTTCTCAAGTTTAAAATCAATAAAAGGTCCTTTTTTTATGGATCTGCTCATATTATATCAGTTATTTTGTCCTTCTTTCAATAATAAGTTTTGCAGAATATTTCTTCTTGTCTCTGGTTTTAAAACCTTTTGCAGGAATACCTCTGCGTGATCTCGGATGTCCCCCCGATGCTCTTCCTTCACCACCACCCATTGGATGATCGACAGGATTCATTGCAACACCTCTTACTCTTGGACGACGTCCCTGCCATCGTGAACGGCCGGCTTTTCCTGATCTTTCGAGATTATGATCGGGATTGGAAACAGTACCAATAGTTGCACGGCATGTTGTAAGAACCATTCTTGTTTCACCTGAAGGAAGCTTAATTGTCGCATACTTGCCTTCGCGGGCAGAGAGCTGAGCAAAAGTGCCGGCACTCCGGGCTAATGCACCACCTTTACCAGGTTTAAGTTCAATGTTATGTACAATAGTACCCAGTGGTATATCGTTCAAAAACATTGTGTTACCAACTTCCGGAGTAGCATCCTTCCCTGACATTATTTTATGTCCTACCTGAAGCCCTGTCGGAGCAACTATATACCTCTTCTCGCCATCCTCATAAACAACAAGTGCGATCCTTGATGATCTGTTCGGATCGTACTCTATTGACTTAACAGTTGCATTGATGCCATCTTTCTGCCTGAGGAAATCAACGACCCTGTACATCTTTTTGTGACCGCCTCCGATGTACCTCATAGTCCTTTTGCCGTTAACGTTCCTTCCTCCGGATTTTCTGTGCGGTCGAAGGAGGGATTTCTCCGGCGTTGTGCTTGTGATGCTCTCAAAAGCACTTACGATCTTGTGTCTCTGTCCTGGTTTAACAGGTTTGATCTTTCTGACTGCCATGTTGGTTATTAAATATTGCTATAGAAATCTATTTTATTTCCTTCGGCAAGAGTTATGACTGCTTTTTTTATAGCAGTAGTTTTTCCCACCAGAAGGCCTGATTTGGTATTGCGGGTTTTCACTTTTCCGCCATAACGCATCGTATTTACTGAAGCAACTGTAATGCCATACAACTCTTCAACAGCTTTTTTTATCTGCAATTTGTTTGCGCTTTTAGCAACAAGAAAACCATAGCGATTAAATTTTTCGCCCAGGTGTGTCATTTTTTCCGTTACAATCGGTTTAATCAAAATATTCATCACTCAAAATTTTCTAGTTTTCAAATGTTGCCTGTAAAACGTCAACTGCACTCTCCACAAGTACTAATGTTGAAGCTTTCATAATTTCGTAAGTGCTTAATTGTCCAGCAGTTACAACTTCAATCCCTTGTACATTTCGGGATGACAAATATATATTTTTATTTTGTTCCGGTAAAACAATCAGCGATTTTTTATTCGCGATATTGAGGGTGGTTCCCATTTTGACTATTTCCTTTGTTTTCGGAGCTTCAAATGAGAAATCTTCAAGAACAATAATATTATTTGATGAAGCTTTATATGAAAGTGCTGATTTTCTAGCCAGTTGCTTGATTTTCTTATTAAGTTTAAAACCATAATACCGCGGAGTCGGACCAAAGATGCGACCACCTCCTCTGAACAACGGGTTTTTAATGCTGCCTGCACGTGCTGTACCGGTTCCTTTCTGTCTTTTTATCTTCCTGGTGCTGCCAGCAACCTCTCCACGCTGCTTGGATTTATGGGTTCCCTGACGCTGATTTGCGAGGAACTGTTTTGTATCCAGGTAAATAGCATGGTCGTTTGGTTCAATACCGAAAATGGAATCGTTAAGCTTAACTTTCCTTCCGGTTTCCTTACCTTTAATATTAATAACAGCTAATTCCATTATTTTGTAATTATTACGTAACCACCTTTTGGACCGGGAACTGATCCTTTAACTATAAGAATATTACTTTCTGCCATAAGCTTCATGACGCGCATGCTTATCGACATCACTTTATCGCCGCCGGTACGACCGGCCATTCTCATGCCCGGCAACACTCTTGACGGGAATGATGAAGCGCCGAGTGAGCCGGGTGCTCTTCCCCTGTTATGCTGCCCATGGGTTTGTCCTCCAACACCCTTAAAACCATGACGTTTTACAACACCCTGGAAACCTTTCCCTTTTGACCAGCCTCTCACGTCGACCCAGTTATCTGGTCTGAAAAGCTCTGCGGTAAGCACTTCACCCTCTTTCACCTGGCCTTCAGCAAAACCTGTAAACTCAATGACTTTCCTTTTCGGAGTTGTATTTGCTTTTTTGAAATGACCCATCTCAGCTTTCGTCGTGTGCTTTTCCTTTTTATCATCGAATCCTAGCTGTACAGCAAAGTAGCCGTCTTTCTCGACCGTTTTGATCTGTGTTACAACACACGGACCGGCCTGCAGCACCGTACAAGGAACATTCTTCCCGTTCTCATCGAAGACGGAAGTCATTCCAACCTTTTTTCCAATTAATCCCTGCATCTCTTTTAAACATTACTGGTTTCAAACTTTAATTTCAACTTCGACACCGCTCGGAAGCTCGAGTTTCATAAGAGCATCAATCGTCTTTGGCGTAGAACTGTAAATATCGAGCAGTCTCTTATAAGAAGAGAGCTGAAACTGTTCTCTTGCCTTTTTGTTTACAAATGGCGACCGAAGAACTGTATAAATCTTTTTGTGTGTAGGAAGCGGAATTGGACCGCTTACCACTGCACCAGTTGATTTTACTGTTTTTACGATCTTCTCGGCTGATTTATCAACCAGGTTATGATCATAAGATTTCAGTTTAATACGAATTTTCTGACTCATCTTTAAAGAATTTTTCCTTTAGTAATTTCGACTATTCTGTTAGCTATTTCTGCAGGCACCTCTTCATAATGTGAGAACTCCATTGTCGAAGTTGCTCTTCCCGAGGTAAGGGTCCGGAGTACTGTAACATAGCCAAACTTTTCTGCCAGAGGTACTAATGCCCTGACAACCCTTGAACCTGCTTTCGATTCCATACCTTCCACCTTGCCCCTTCGCCTGTTAAAATCACTGATAACATCACCTACATATTCTTCAGGAGTAACCACTTCTGTCGACATAATAGGCTCAAGAATAACAGGATTGCATTTACCCGCAAAACGACGGAATGCCTGTTTTGCAGCTATTTCAAACGAAAGAGTATCGGAGTCAACCGGATGATACGAACCGTCTTTGAGTATTACTTTGAGACTATCGACAGGGAATCCTGCAAGAGGTCCGTTCGACATTGCTTCACGGAAACCTTTTTCAACTGAAGGAATAAACTCCTTAGGAATATTCCCTCCTTTAATCTCATTAATAAACTGAAGGCCTCTGATGCCATCGTCTGCCGGCGATAATTCAACAGTGATATCTGCAAATTTACCTCTGCCTCCGGTCTGTTTCTTAAATACTTCGCGGAACTCGGCAGTAGTTGTGATAGCCTCCTTGTATGCAACCTGGGGTGGTCCCTGGTTACATTCAACATTAAATTCCCTCTTCAGACGGTCAATGAGGATCTCCAGGTGCAATTCTCCCATACCATGAATAATAGTTTGGCCGCTATCGGGATCAATTTTGACCTGGAAAGTCGGATCTTCTTCAGAAAGTTTATGGAGTGCAAGTGATAATTTATCAACATCGGCCTGTGTTTTGGGCTCAATAGCAACTCCGATAACCGGCTCCGGAAAATCCATTGACTCAAGCAATATTGGTTTATGTATTGCACAGAGCGTGTCACCTGTTTTAAGGTCCTTGAATCCCACTCCGCCGCAAATATCACCTGCCGCTATGCTCTCTTTTGGTGTTTGTTTGTTGGCATGCATCTGGTAAAGCCTGTTTATTCTTTCTCTTTTTCCGGTACGGACATTAAGCACAGTATCGCCGGAATGAAGAATTCCCGAATAAACACGGAGGTAAACCAGTCGGCCTACAAACGGATCGGTAGCTATTTTAAAAGCGAGAGCCGCCAATGGTTCCTCATCGTCCGGTTCCCGTGTAATTTCATTATTGTTTCTCGGATCTGTTCCTGTAACTACACCCTTATCAATTGGGGAAGGGAGATATGCAACTACTGAATCGAGAAGGCTTTGAATACCTTTATTTTTAAATGCTGCTCCGCATAAAACAGGTACAGCATTTCCGGATATTGTAGATTTCCTTAATGCTGTCAGCAGCTCTTGGGCCGTAATTGATTCATGATCTTCAACATATCTTCCCAGCAATGTTTCATCCACTTCAGCAACAGCCTCAACCAGTTTTCCTTTCCACTCTTCAGCTTCATCACGAAGCTCTGCTGGTATCTCTTCGATCTCAAATCGTGCTCCTAATGTCTCATCATCGTTATAGACTATTGCTTTCATATGTACCAGATCGACCACACCTCTGAAGTTCTCTTCCACGCCAATAGGAATCTGGACAGGCACCGGATTTGAGCCAAGCTTTTCCTTTATCTGGTGAATCACGCTGAAGAAGTCTGCTCCTGCCCGGTCCATCTTATTAATAAAGGCAATCCTTGGAACACCATATTTATTTGCCTGTCTCCACACTGTTTCAGATTGTGGTTCCACACCACCGACAGCACAGAAGATGGCAACAGCACCATCGAGCACTCTTAGCGATCTTTCTACTTCAACAGTAAAATCGACATGACCGGGAGTATCGATTATATTAATTTTATAATCTTCATCATTAAATTTCCAGTAGGTTGTTGTAGCAGCAGACGTTATGGTTATACCTCTCTCCTGTTCCTGAATCATCCAGTCCATCTGGGCATTACCATCATGCACCTCGCCCATGCGATGGGTACGACCGGTATAGAACAGAATACGTTCTGTTGTTGTGGTCTTACCGGCATCGATGTGGGCCATGATTCCGATGTTCCTGGTATATTTCAGATTCTTGTCCATGTATCTGTTGCTATCCTCTGGTAATCAGTTAAAAACGGAAATGAGCAAAAGCTTTGTTTGCTTCAGCCATCCTGTGAGTATCTTCTTTTTTCTTATAGGCCCCACCTTCAAGCTTGTAAGCTGCCATAAGTTCGGCAGCAAGTCTTTCAGCCATCGAGTGACCTGTTCTTTTGCGGGCAAAGGATATCATATTTTTCATGCTGATACTTACCTTGCGGTCGGCCCGTATTTCCATCGGAACCTGAAAAGTTGCACCACCTACGCGGCGGGCTTTAACTTCGACCTGGGGTGTAACATTTTCAAGAGCCTGTTTAAAAATTTCAAGAGGTGTTTTTCCTTCACTCTTGAATTTATCAGCTACGATATCGAGTGAATCATAGACAATCTGGTAAGCAATGCTCTTCTTACCGTTAAACATAAGATTATTAACAAACCTGGTTACATACGGATCTTTATATTTGGGATCCGGTAACAGAATCCTCTTCTTTGGTTTTGATTTTCTCATTATCTTATTCCTTTAATGTTACTTCTTCGGCCTTTTTGCGCCATATTTTGATCTTCTCTGAATACGGCCGTCTACTCCGGAAGTATCAAGAGCACCACGAATAAGGTGATAACGAACTCCCGGAAGATCTTTGACCCTGCCACCCCTGATAAGCACAATCGAGTGTTCCTGGAGATTATGACCTTCTCCGGGAATGTAAGAGTTAACTTCTTTCTGATTGGTAAGTCTCACCCTGGCAACCTTCCTCATTGCTGAATTAGGTTTCTTGGGAGTTGTGGTATAAACTCGCACACAAACACCCCTTTTCTGAGGACATGAATCCAGAGCAGGAGCTTTACTTTTATCTACCAGCTTCTTCCTGCCTTTTCTTACTAACTGTTGAATTGTCGGCATATTTCCAGTTTATTAGTATTAATTTTTACTTAAAAAATTGGTTCGCAAAGGTATCTATTTTAATTTGTAATTTACAAACACATCTTATATTTTTCTTAACGCAATAATATACACAAGTCATTAACGCCTGAAATTGCTATAAATCAGGCTTAACAGCATGTTTTGAAACTATATCTATTCTAACTTAATTGTAAGTTATGAACAGGTAACTTCCCGACCTTTCTCTAAGAAAAACGTTTTGTAAACTTACCTTTGAAAGAAAAACCGGTACTCCTGCGTTTCAAAAAACTGGTGCAAAGAAAATAAAAAATTTGTAATTCTATGCTCTTTCTTAAACTGTTTTTAAAAAATTATTATTTTTGTCCCCTCCAAATTGAAGTATATAATAAATAAGTATAAAAAATAATCTATAAATATTATGAAGACATACCAGACTGACCAGATAAAAAACATTGTGCTCCTGGGTAATTCAGGATCAGGTAAAACTATTCTGGGAGAAGCGATGCTTTTTAATGGCGGTGTTATTGAACGCAGAGGTACCATCGAAGGGAAAAATACAGCCTCGGATTATCGCCCTATTGAGCATGAAAACGGAAACTCAATTTTTTCGACGGTACTATACACTGAATTTCAGAATAAAAAGATCAATATCTTCGATACTCCTGGTCTTGACGATTTCAGCGGCGGAGTAATCTCATCGCTTTATGCTGCTGATACTGCAGTTCTGGTAATAAATGTTCAGAACGGAGTTGAAGTCGGAACTGAAATTCATTTCAGGCATGCAGAAAAGGTCCACAAGCCAATGATAATTGCAGTCAACGGCCTTGACCATGAAAAAGCAAATTTCGAAAAGTCAATAGATATGTTGAAAGAGAGGCTGAGCAAAAATGTTATTCTTGTTCAGTATCCTGTAAATGAAGGCATCGGATTCAATTCAATTATTGATGTCCTGAAAATGAAGATGCTCCGCTATGCTAAAGACGGAGGGAAAGCTGAAGTTGTTGACATTCCTGCTGATCAGGCTGCTAAAGCTGCTGAGCTGCACAGCGCACTGGTTGAAAAAGCAGCAGAAAGTGATGAGTCGCTCATGGAGCTTTTCTTCGCTAACGATTCGCTAACTGAAGATGAAATAAAGAAAGGGATTGCTAAAGGAATTCTTTCGCGTGGCATGTTCCCCGTTTTTTGCATTTCAGCAAAATATAACATCGGAGTCGATTGCCTTATGGAATTTATTGTCAGTGAAACTCCGTCAATTACCGATATGCCGGCTCCTAAAAACAGCAAGGGTAACGAAGTCAAGCCAAATCCTGCGGGACCTGCATCTGTTTACGTATTCAAGTCATCAATTGAAGAACATATCGGTGAGATCAACTATTTCAGAGTTTACTCAGGAAAGATTACTGAAAACCTTGATGTCGTAAACAGTAACAACAGTACAAAAGAAAGATTATCTCAGCTTTATGTATGTGCAGGTAAAAACAGGATCAGGGTTCCCGAGCTTCATGTCGGAGATATAGGTGCATTTGTGAAGCTTAAAAATACCAAGATGGACCATACGCTGAATGCTCCGGGTAATGACTGGAGATATGAAGGCGTCAAATTCCCTGATCCAAAATACCGGACTGCTATTAAAGCGCAAAGTGAAAGCGATGATGAAAAGCTAGGTGAAGCGCTGAACAAAATACACCTTGAAGATCCTACAATAATTATCGAGTATTCAAAGGAGCTGAAACAGATTATTGTACATGGCCAGGGTGAATATCATTTAAATATTATGAAGTGGCACCTTGATAATATTTATAAAATACCGACAAATTTCAATCTTCCGAAAATACCTTACCGTGAGACAATTACAAAATCAGCACAGGCTGACTACAGACATAAGAAACAGTCAGGAGGCGCAGGGCAATTTGGTGAGGTACATATGATCGTTGAGCCTTTTGTTGAAGGTACTCCGGAACTGACTATGCAAAAGGTCGGTGGTAAGGATATCAAGCTTTCAGTCAGAGGCAAGGATGAAATTGACCTCGACTGGGGAGGAAAGCTTATTTATTGTAACTGCATTGTTGGCGGATCAATTGATGCACGCTTCATGCCTGCTATTTTAAAAGGCATTATGGAGAAGATGGAGGTTGGTCCTCTTACCGGATCGTATGCCCGAGATATAAGGGTCTATGTGTATGACGGCAAGATGCACCCGGTTGATTCCAATGAAATTTCATTCAGGCTAGCAGGACGAAATGCATTCAGCCAGGCATTCAAGAATGCAAGTCCAAGAATCCTTGAACCAGTTTATGATGTCGAAATTATGGTCCCTTCAGACCGTATGGGAGATGTTATCAGCGACCTTCAGGGTCGTCGTGGAATGGTACTGGGTATGTCAAGCGAAAAAAGATTTGAAGTAATTAAAGCAAGAGTGCCTCTTGCAGAAATGAATAAGTACTCGACAGCCCTTAGCTCAATTACTGGCGGACGAGCAATGTATTCAATGAAATTTTCAGAATATTCGCAGGTTCCGGGCGATGTTCAGGAAGCTGTAATAAAGGCGTATACGGAAGAGGAAGAAGAGGAATAGAAGACTCACACCGTCTTCACCACATCCCATACGAATGCTCTTATCCCAACTTCGTCATTGATCGCATCAATCTTTTTCACAGTATTCAGTACTTCATCAACGAGGTTGTCGTCAACAACTGAAAGAACACTTTTGTTGATCTCAGGCCATGCATGGGTACCAAGGTGGGGAACACCTGTATTGGTTCCCCTTCCCTGTACATTTTCCCACAATGAATATCCTTTGATCCCAAGCTTGTCAAGCATATATTCTACTTTTTCAGTATGAGCCTGGTTATATATTATCATTATTGCTTTCATAATCAATAATTTATATAATTCTATTATTTTGTAATACCATTATTATCATTCATGAAATCCATTTCAGCATACTCAACAAGGTGTTTATTCCGTTCGCCATGTTTTGAAAACATCGCATAAACTACAGGCACGAGAACCAGGGTAACGAGGGACGAAAAGACAAGCCCTCCGATTACTGCAATACCCATGGGGCTCCATAATTCCGAACCTGAACCTTTACTCATTGCCAATGGCAGCATACCAAGAATTGTAGTTGCCGAAGTCATTAATACTGGTCTCAGACGGGATCTCCCTGACAATGCTATAGCTTCATAAAGTTCTTTGCCACGCTCCCGCATCAGGTTGATAAAATCGACAAGCACAATTGCATTTTTTACAACAATACCTATAAGCATAACCGCTCCGATAGCTGATATCACGCTCAGCGTTGTATGTGTAAGGAATAAAGCAATTGCAACACCTGAAAATGCAAATGGTATCGAGAACATAATTATAAATGGCATTTTAAGAGACTCGAATTGAGAGGCCATTATCAGGTAAACCAGAATCAAACTTATAACAAGCAGGAATGCGATATCCATAAAGGATTCCATCTGTTCTTTTATGGCTCCTGAAATTTGTACCATAACTCCTGAAGGAAGTTCAGTCTGGTTAATAGCTTTCTGGACTTCAATCTGAAGGTCGGTCAGAGATCGCTTATATGGTGTAAATGAAACTGTTACAATACGCTCTTTACGTTTATGCTGTATACTGGGAGGCGACCAGTACTCTTTTATCTGGGCAATTTCTCCGAGCCTTATTATCTGTCCTGCCGGATTTGAAATCCCTATATTTTCAATATCAGTCAGTGTACTTGTTGAACTTCTTTTAAATCTTACAACAATATCATACTCGTCGCCAAACTGTCGAAGCTGCGTTGCAGTCAAACCGGCTACCCTGTTCTTAATAGCAGTAGATACCAGTGCAGTATTCAGCCCGTTTGTGATCATTTTATTCTGATCAAGAATAATCTGTAATTCAGGTTTTGATTTATCGCGGCTGATAGTGACATCTTTAGTCCCTTCCATTTTTTTTATTTTGGCCGCCAGTTCTTCAGCAACAATATTGGTTTCAGCAAAATTATAACCGTAAACTTCTACATCGACTGTGCTTCCTCCAAAGCTTCCCATATTATCTGAAGTGCTGAGAGTGAAGTCGATAATTTCAGGAAATTTTGCCAGGTCGGCTCTCATTTCCTCTGTTATTTCAAAAACTGATTTCGTGCGCTGTTCGATTGGCACGAGCCTCAAACTGTACCGGATTGAATGTGTTCCGCCGGCCGTAAAGATCGATGCAAAACCGCCCTGGTCATCTGCACCTGATGAGGTTGATATTATATTGATCTCCGGGTACTTGGCCTGTAGAAGTGAATCAATCCTGTTTGCAGTAGCAATTGTCTGGGCAACTCGTGTTCCGGTCTGTAGTTCAACAGTTCCTGTTATTCGTGATTCGTCAGCTTGTGGAAAGAATTCAGTATCAATAATTAGGAACAAGCTCATTGAACCAAGAAATACTATAGAAGCAATAATTACTATGAAAGTTTTATGCCGAAGCGCCCATCTTATTGTTTTTTCATAAAAATTATCCATCCAGTTAAGGCCCTTTCTTATGCTTCCGTCGTAGGTCCAGAATTTTGCATCTTTTTTGATTGGATACCATTTGAGCATAAGAGAGCTCAGAGTCGGTGTAAGTGTTATTGCAGCAAAGACAGAGGTTACGATGGTTATGGTTACAATCATACCCAGCTGCTTAAAGAGAACTCCTGTCAGTCCTTTAACAAATGTCAGCGGGAAGAAAACAGCAACAACAGTCAATGTTGTTACAATAACTGCAAGCCAGACTTCATTTGTTGCATATATTGATGCTTCACGCGGACGACTTCCCCTTTCAATATGTCTTGTTATATTCTCCAGAACTACGATGGCGTCGTCCACC
>JAPLEC010000335.1 GCA_026391515.1 Bacteroidia bacterium
AATAATCAAAAACAGCGATAGGCAGGATGATAACAAGCTGATCGCCTTGTACAAAATATTCTCTCCCGAACACCTGTTGAAGCTTCCCTTTGCAAACGACAGCAATACGCTTGATAAAACCTTTTATAACGAGCTGCTCCACATTATCGGACTTGAATAGACAAAAGCGGGAAGCAAAAAGATAATAGGAAGGAAAAAGCCGGAAAAACGAAACCAGGCCTCACTCGTTGAAAATGCTATAACAATCCTGAAATCTGAAGATTGCCTGAACCAGCTTACAAGACGGTCAGATTTTGGTAAAGACTCTGATGAACAACTCTTTAACGTTGCCCTTGAACTGGTAATTACATGGATTAACCGCATCCTATTTCTTAAACTGCTTGAAGGGCAACTTGTCAGGTATAACATTGGCGACAGGTCATTCAGGTTTCTTAATACAGACAGGGTGCATGATTATGATGAATTGAATAAGCTGTTCTTCCAGGTTCTTGCTGTAAAAGAGAGCGACCGTAATGAAGAAATAAACGAAAAATTCGGGAACATCCCCTACCTCAATAGTTCCCTGTTTGAACCCAGTGACCTTGAGCACAAGACCATCCGTATAAGCAATCTTGATGATCATTTCAAACTGCCGGTCTTAAGCAATACCGTACTGAAAGATAAAACCGGTAAAAAACTTACCGGTGAAATTGACCCTATTCAGTACCTCTTTGAATTCCTCGATTCGTATGATTTTTCAAGTGAAGGGTCGGAAGATATACAGGAAGAAAATAAAACACTCATAAATGCATCTGTATTAGGACTGATATTTGAAAAAATAAACGGTTATAAAGATGGTTCATTCTTTACGCCCGGATTCATTACAATGTACATGTGCCATGAGACGATCAGAAGAGCTGTTGTGCAAAAGTTTAATGAAATCAAAGGCTGGAAGTGTGAAACAATAAGTGATGTTTATAACAATATTGATGATATAAAGGAAGCCAATGAGATAATAAATAGCTTAAGGATCTGTGATCCTGCCGTCGGATCGGGACATTTCCTGGTATCTGCCCTGAATGAGATAATTGCAATAAAATCGGAACTCAGGGTTCTTACCGACAGCGAAGGAAAAAGACTTAAGGAGTACACAGCCGAAGTAATTAACGATGAGCTTATTATAACCGACGAACAATCCAACCTGTTCGAATATAATCCAAAAAGTAAGGAGAGCCAGAGAGTTCAGGAAGCGCTTTTCCAGGAAAAGCAGAAGATAATTGAAAGCTGCCTCTTCGGAGTTGATATTAATCCGAATTCTGTTAAGATATGCCGGTTAAGACTCTGGATCGAGCTATTAAAAAATGCTTATTACAAACCCGGTACAGATTCACGGGAGCTCGAGACACTTCCGAATATTGATATTAACATTAAATGTGGTAATTCGCTAATAAGCAGGTATCCTCTCGATGCCGACATTAAAACAGCCTTGAAATCAAGCAGGTGGAATGTGGATAATTACCGCGAAGCTGTCATGAACTACCGTAATGCCCAGTCGAAAGACGAGAAGCGGAGCATGGAACAGCTAATTGGTAAGATCAAAAATGATTTTGAAACCGAGGTATCAAAAAGCGATAAACGGTTTCTGAAACTCAATAAGCTCAACGGTGAACTTTTAAGTCTCACCGGCCAGTCGAGTCTTTTCGAGATGACAAAAACGCAGAAGGATGAGTGGAACAAAAAGGTAAAGAAGCTCACCGAGGAGATTAAAAAGTACGAAACAGAGCAGCAGGAGATTAAGAGCAACAAGATTTACGAGAATGCTTTTGAGTGGCGTTTTGAATGTCCGGAAGTGCTTAATAATGACGGTGATTTTGTTGGGTTCGATGTTGTGATCGGGAATCCGCCATATATAAACGCCTGGGAAATGTTTGGAAATGA
>JAPLEC010000358.1 GCA_026391515.1 Bacteroidia bacterium
GATCCGTGCGACTTCTGATTCGGTCTCCTTTGCTCCCTGGATGCTGAACATGTCACCTGTTGTTGTGATCATCATTGCCGGTTTTGGAGCTCTGACAATAAGAAAATCAGGATGATCCAGTCCACGTGATATTATGTTGAAAAGGTTTTGTTCCGCATCCTGAGGACCTATAGTTTGAAGCAGTCTCGTATAATTGGTCAGGTAATTCTCAGGTGCAGTTGCATAAATACGGCCATCAAAGGCAGCGATATAAGCTGATTGTGTTCCTCCTCCGGAACGGCCTGTTATTCCTATCCTGGATGGATCGACCTCTTTTCTTGTAAGAAGATAATCGACAGCTCTTATCCCGTCCCAGATCATATACCGGGCCTGAGAGCTGCCTGTTAAAAACGCCTGGGCTCCCGGGTAGGAATGTTCACTTGTTGGTCCGCCGATAACTGATTTACCAGTATTTGGATCATAGTATTCCAAACGTTCTCCCTGCCCTACCGGATCGAATGCAAAAACTATAAATCCCTTTTTTACAAGATTCAATATTACGTGCTGATAAACAGGACTTCTGTAACCTTCGACCGAATGTCCGCTGCAATAAATAATTGCAGGTGCTTTTTTGTTTTTCTTCAAGCTTTCCGGAATATATAGAGATGAAGTAACGTAAAATCCTGGTAATGACTCATATATAATATGTTCAACCTTGTAAGTGCCTTTATCAATGGTCCTTACAATTTTTGGATTCAATGGTGTTTTTTCAGGAAAAGGGCCGACAATATCCAGGAGAGTTTTGCGGATAAATTCCTGTCTCTTCTTCCAGCCGGAAATAGTTTGCAATTCAGCCATTCTCTCTTCTCTTTGATCTAAAAGCTTGTAAGCCTGATTAGAAAGATGATGATAAAGGGAGTTGGCTGCATCGGTATATTGCAGCCATTTATCTTTAAGAACAACCAGGTCGTTCTGAGCATTCACATTTAAGCTTAACAGAAGGCTCAGCAGAAGACTCAATTTTTTCATCTAAAAATGATTAAAAGAGTATTAATCACAAATAAGAATTATTATCAAATGAGAATTATTATCAAATAAGAACTATTATCAAATGAGAATCATTATTAAATAAGAATAATTCTCAAATGAGAATTATTCTCTTTTAAGAATCATTCTAAATAAAAAGACTCCTATTCAAGAATATTCCTCATGTACTCAATACTTATAGCGACTTCCTTTGCAGCATCAGAACCTTCGGGAATTGGGTATTCAAGCTCCACATCGACTTCGATCGGCCATTTTTCTTTCTTCAGAAGCAAAAGAATATCGGCAATCGGAGTTTCGCCTTTCCCGAACGGCATATTGGCTCCGGCAGGATTGCTTTTCGGACCAGTTTTATCTTTGATATGTATACTGCGTATTTTATCGTGATACTTGATAATCACATCATTAGGATGCAAACCTGTTGCTCCGAAATAGTGCCCGGCATCCAGGTTGAGCATATTGGCAGGTGAATATTTAAAGATAGAGTCGAATGAAAAACCAGGTTCCGCAGGCTGCTGATGAGTATGGTACATTGCCAGGCTATGGTGTTTCTCAGCGAATTTTCCCAGCCGTTGGATTGCCATCTCACTGTATTCATCAGTAATACCAATTGTACCTAAAACTTTTGCAGCATCATATGCGTAATCTATTTCTTCATCCGACCATGATGAGGGAGCAAATTTCAAGATATGAACCTTAATCCCTGCTGTTTTAAATTTCTTGCGCATATCCTCGTATCTCGACATTGGCAGTGATAGACGCCATTGTTTCTGCTTCTCTTTTAATTCTTGCTGAGCTTTAGTAAAATCGGCCTTCTCCTGCTCGGTCATCTGTCCCCTTGGCCTCTCAGGTGGCTGAGGTAATCCAAGGTCCTCCTCTGCAACGCTTCTTAATTCAATGGAATTAATACCTGCTAACAGAAGGTACTGGATCACATCATCTACCTTATGAGGCATACCTCGATAGCTATAGGTGGTGCACCCAAGCTGGACTCCGCAGACTTTCGAATTCGGCTTTTTTCTTTTAGGTACAGATGTGAATGAAAAATTTACCGGAACAATTGCAACTGCTGCCGCAGCAGCTGCTGCCCCTAAAAATTTTCTTCTTGAAATTGATGAGTTTTTCATATCAATATAATTTAAGAATATTATAAATAAACCTAAAGTTAGTCACTTTTTGAATAAATCCTTGTTTTCATAAACAAGCTTTCCATTCACATACGTATTTATTATAACTAATTGATTATCAACTATTTGAAATAATATAATATCAGCTCTCTTACCGACTTCAAGTACACCACGGTCATCGAGATGGTAAAGCCTGGCAGGATTAGTGGTCACCATCCTGAAAGCCTCTTCCATAGAACATCCCGTGACCTTCATAACATTTGCAACTCCTTTTTTGAGGGGCGATGCGGAGCCGGCAAGTACACCCTGAGCAGGGTACCTGAGCATGCCTTCCGTAGTGAGCTCAATTGTATCTCCTTCACTATTCAGGTATTTTCCCGGAGGCAACGATGAGTAACTTGTAACATCAGAAGTTATAATAGTCTTATCAGTACCTTTGACTTTGTAAAAAACACGGATCTCTTCCGGATTAAGATGAAACCCATCGACAATTATGCTGATCATCAGACGGTCGTCTGCAAGCTGTGGCCAGAGCGGATTGATATGACGGTTGATCATATTGGCACACCCGTTGCCAAAATGTGTAGCAATGACAGCTCCCCTGTTTACTGCTTCATTTACAATATCAGTGGTGGCATTATGATGACCTAAGCCTACAATAATACCTGCTTCTTTACATTTAGAAATGAATTCCATTGCTCCTTCTGTTTCCGGGGCAATAGTGACCTCGAGGATATTATTTCCCGAAGCTTTGTTAAGCTCCTGAAACTCATTCCAGTCAGGTTTGCGAACATATCTCAGAGGATGAGCTCCTCTGAAGCCGTCAAGGGGTGAAATAAAAGGTCCTTCGAGATGAAATCCGGCAATAGATCCGAGTAATTCCGGATTATTTTTTTCTCTGCCAAGTATGGTGAAATTCTTTTTGAGGACTTCATTGCTGCTTGTGGTAAGTGTTGGAATATAAGTAGTTACACCATCTTTCCATAGAGCTTCTGTAGCTTTCCTGACACCCTCTGATGTCAATTCTCCTCCAAGGAAAGTAAAAGATACACCAGCATATCCATTTACCTGGTTATCGATCATGCCAGGTGCAACAAAGTAATTCTGCGTTCCCTTCAGCATCTTGCTTACTCTTTTTATACCGGCAATTTTCCCATCTTTAATTGTGATTGTAACCGGCTTTTTATCAGTATATAATAAACCGGTAATTGTTTGCTGGGAGAAGGATTTTGCTGAATATAGCAGAAACAGAGATAGCAGAAATATCGTGCTATAAAAGATTTTTTGTCTTTTACTTAACGTCTGTATTATCTTTTTACTATTCATCATTAATTTTCAATTTAATCAGATGTATATGTAAGCCACCGTATTGCATAATATTCACATTGCCCTTCGCCTGCATTGCGAATTCCATGATCATCATCATTTGTCAGGAATATCACCGATCCGGGGCCGCACTGGTATAGTTTGCCATTGATAGATTCTTCTACTTTTCCGAATCGCACAAGGATAATCTCTTCATCAGGATGTGTATGTGAATTATGACTCGGCAGCCCTTCTTTAAGAGTAGTTGTATGCATTTCAAGCTCTTTCAGCATCGATGTCGGCTGTCTCATTATATCGCGTCTGCCTCCGTTGGCATTTGGTTTGAATTCGATGTCGCGCCATTCTTTCATGACCGGTTCAACCTTTTTGATGGTTTGAGGCATTGCTTCTGTCTGCCTTGGTCTGAACTGAAATGAGTAGTAAGTCAGATCGTTTTTGGCACCGTTCTGTATTTTTATTTCATCGCCCTGTGAAGCTACAACTACACTCCCTTCATTAAATCTTTCGGATTTATCATTAACTGAAATGACTGCCATACCTTCTTTGATAATGATAAGCTCATCAATACCTTTCTTTATTTTGTATTTGTTAAAACCATAACCACCGGCTAATGTAACAGCTTTTATTTCAAACATTTCCAGAGATCTGGTTGGTCCTTTTAATATTTGTTTGGTATTCTTTCCCTGAAGTTTTTCCCATTCATATACACCGGAATTAATTAATTGGGCAACAGAGTCTGTGGTACACATCATTAAAACTGATAAAAACATAAAATGGAGCTGCTTCATAATAAACCAGATTAGTTTCAAAGAAGGGGATGAAATAAAGAATAAAAATAAATAATTTTCTAATGATCTGTCAGGACATAGGCCCAACCTGCATTTTTACCATGTTTCCACAGGTTTTCAGGTTCAGATGTCTCTTTTGCAAAATCTGTACCATACACCGAATCTATAAATGGCAGCATCCAGACATCATCTCCGGTTGCAGCCCAATTACTTCCTGGTTCGTTGTATTTTGTCTTCCAGTCAATTTCCAGAATTTTAACAGCCCGTAAAATGGCTTTATCCCCTATTTCCCATATCGATAACTCCGGATCATATCTTTCCAGAATTCTTGCACCTGAAATAATCCCCTGTAATGCTTCCCAGTGGTATGATGTAACAGCTTTCGGTGGGGGATTGCTGAAGGATCCATTTCGTCGCATATCATCAGGCATGATTCCATCAATATTAATACCTTCTTTAACTGACCCTGCAGGATTTATTAACCGCAGGTTTTCCGGATCTGCATGCCATGAAATATCACTGCCATAAGTTGCCCCTGGATTTGGTCCTGTAACCATCTGAACCCAATAGTTCCTTATTCTTTGGAGTTTAGTCCTGTCTCCAAGATATGCATAAACTGCACACAGGGTGCCATATGCCTGTGTTCCCCAGTTATTTGCCCGCCTGTAAAAAACTTCCTCAATAGTATTATTATGATTTTCCGGATCTCTGTAGACTTCAACCATGTTCCTGAACCACTCTTCAGTCTGCTGGTTATGATATCCGATGAGATCAGCTGCCAGAGCATACGCTCCTGTATTCCGGCACCAGGTTAAAATACCGTTAGAGTCAAATCCCGGATTACCATTTGAAACATTGTACTCGAGAGCAGAAATAACTTTTTCTCTGTACAAATTATTACCTGTTCGGTTGTAAACAATGGCAGCAGCCAGGCAATTTACGTCGTCGTTACTGTTATTATTATTTATAACCGGTCTTGAAAAATCAGTATTTGCAGCTTCAAGAACGGCTTCCCATGCCTGACCAGCAACAGGGTTTTTCTTTAACTCGGCTTCAGAACTCCACAAGCCTTTCTGTGCATTTGCAGATTGGGATATAATGCCTATAAATAATATTAATGATACTGTTTTAAAGGATTTCAGGATCATGAAAAAGAATTCGATTAATTCAGAAAAGTAAATAAAAATCTTAAATTACAGTTTTTAATTCAGGAAAAATAAACATGGTTTATTGTCTTAATTATCAGTCAGATCCCTAAGAGTCGAGTATGTGTCAATCAGGCTTTTAACATAAAAATGTTTATTGAATTCCTTTTCAGGTAATTCTGACGAAAGAACATAAACTATTTTTCTTTCTCCCGGGATCAGGTGAAAGAAATTGTCAGAGAACTTTGCATAGCTGTGTTCTAACCCAAGTTCGACATAAGCAGCAAAGCGATCTGCACTCAGGACTATTTTCTTTTTGCCATTCTCAGATGCGATTGTGTACTTAATTTTGGGATCCTCCAGTCTCCAGTATTTTGGTGGAACAAAAAAGATTACGTTTGACGAAAGCAGACTGTCACCCTGAATTAATTTTAATGAAAGGAAAAGTCTCTCCCTGTTTCTGTAGCTTTCCTTTCTGTAAGTAGATAATTCAGGATTCTCTCTGACAACCTCCGAAAGATTCAGCTTTTCAAGGATTACACTTTTAAAAGGAGGAATAATAACATCAACTGACCCTTTTTTCAAGTCTTTTCCATCAAAGCCTGAAACTGTCCATTCGAGTTTGCAAGGTTCTTCCGTTAACAGATCGCTTGACCCATAAACTATTACAGAATCATTTTCGACAACTCCACTAACCAGTACCGGACTGAAGAATCTTTTTACCATATAATGCAGTGCCTTCCATCTTCCATAATAATCAATACTGCTTGAAGATATTACAGGCCAGTTATCATCGAGCTGCCAGTAGAGGGCACCTGTTGATTTCGGGAAGTTACGGCGAAGTGCCTCGCACCCCATTTTCATACCTTCTCCCTGCAAAATCTGAGAAACTGTGATCCGGTTATCCATTCCGGCAGGCAGACGAAACATTTCTGCCATATTAGTAGCGATGCGTACATTTCCCTGATTCTGATCAGGTTTTCTTCCAACAAGATTATGATGATCCAATATTGCAGATGGGAAAAAACGGTCTTCAGGGGCAGTGAATGCACGGACTGTCTCGGGATGCGGCAAGGAGAGGTAGCCGAATTCAGATACAAAGCGGTAATTTCCCATTTCAGAAAAAGCACTAAAACGCTTTTCTCCGCTCCACACCTTATAGGTATGAACAGTTCCTGAAGAAGTTTCCCAGTCAGGATGTTTTTGTTCACGATCGAGCGGATGATATGGGCTGCTCGGGAAATACCGACGGTCCGGGTCATATAATGCTGCAGTTTCAAGAATCACTTCATAGAATATCTTATCAAAATCTGCCCATGTGGTTGTGGGAAAATTCTTAAGCCAGTTTTGGCCGCCTGCCATGTTGTACTCTGACTCGTTATTGCCACACCAGACAGCAATTGATGGATGATGGCGCAGGCGAAGAACTACATTCCGGATCTCTTCCCTTACATTTTCAAGATAAGAATCTACAGCAAGATAAGGTCCTGAAGCAAACATAAAATCATGCCAGATCATTATGCCGTTTTCATCACAGAAATCATAAAAAACATCAGGTTCATAAAGCCCTCCTCCCCAGAGCCTAATCATATTCATATTTGCCTCCACGCAGGAACCAAGCAGTTCTTTATACCTGGCTTCAGTTAACCTGTCAGGAAAAGCATCTGCCGGGACCCAGTTAACTCCTTTGCAGAATATCGGCTTGCCATTTACCAGAAATCCAAATGTCAGTCCGCGTTCATCTTTTTCCTCTTTCACTGTAATTGTACGTAAACCTATTCTTAATACCCTGGAATTGACCAGTTTCTCTTTATCAAATAATTCAGCTTTTACTGTGTACAATGGGTGCTTACCCCAGCCGTTAGGCCACCAGAGTTTTGGATCAGGTATGATGACCTCACCTGAGGCGATTGAATTAACAACCGGGAGGCTTTTTGAGATTATAGTATTCCCCTCCAGAGAGACGACAATATTCACATTCAAATTTGCCGGACGATAAGATTCAATATCGGTCTTTATTGACAATTTTGCTTCCGAAGGATTGGTAAGATCCTGCCGTACAGCTAATTCCAGAATCCTCCCTGTGTCATAGGCCACGACCCGAATTGGCCGCCAGATACCGCATGAAAGCAGTCTGATGCCCCAGTCCCAGCCAAAATCAGAGGCTTCCTTGCGGGAAAAGAACAATAATCCTTTTAGTCCGTCGGTTGTGGCATTTTCCCCTCGGTTCCATGTTACACGCGGGTCAGATTCAGCCATCTGCCTGTTCCAGTCAAGAACAGAATGGAACAATACCCTTATAATGTTTGCTCCCGGTTGCAGATATTTCTTTATTTCAAACTTATTCTCAATGAACATGTTTTTTGTCTTAGCAACCAGAGTATCATTCAGATACACCTCACATATCACATCCAAACCGCGGCAATCAAGTAGAATATTTTCATGATTAAGGAAGGCAGGATCAACATTGAAGGTACGTTGATACTCCCATTCTTTCTTTTCGACCCACTGGGCATCAAATTCATTATCGCGATAGAATGGATCTTTTATTTTCCCTGCTCTTAACAGGTCACTCTGGACAATTCCCGGAACTCTTGCCTCCATCCATTCATCCTGGTCGGTTGATCTGAACTGCCATCTTCCATTCAGATCAATAGAGTCTGTAAAACCAGCTCCGTCCCCGATTTGTGAAAAAGCGGCAACCGATGAATTTGAATCTGTCATTATTGGACTGACAGGATTAGTATTACAACTGCTCCCAATCAACAGGATTGACAGATATAAACTTAAAATAAAGGTCGAACACCTCGTAATTCCTGAAAAAAAACAGTAAAAAACCTGAATATTTCCGAAGATTCTTTTTTTGATTGAATACATTGTTCTAAATTTATTAAGACAATATTTGTTTTTTAAAATTACCTTAAAAAATCGATATGGACCGAAGGAACTTTTCAAAAAAGATGATGATGGCAGGAGTTGCACTACCATCTGTTACTAACAATTCCGTTTCATTTTTAAATGAAGCAGCAAATCTTAAGGAAGATGTTAAAAACTTACCTATCAAAGAATTTGAAGTGATTGTCGCCGGAGGCGGTACTGCAGGTGTTGTGGCAGCTTTAGCAGCTGCAAAAAATAGAGCAAAAACCGCACTGCTGGAAGGAAAAGGATATGTCGGTGGAACAGTTGTAGAAGGAGGAACAGCCCTTCACAGCTTTTTTAATCTTTGGAAAGCATTTCCAGGTGTTGAAAAACGACAGGTGGTGAGAGGTATTCCACAGGAAATAATAGACCGTCTGCTTCTTGTGGGAGGAACAACAGGACATGGTGATGTGACCGGGAAAATAGATTATGATTGTGTCTGTACTGCGATAGATACAGAATTGTACAAGCTGGTCGTACTTGAAATGCTCTCAGAAGCCGGAGTCAATGTTTTTACAAATACACTGGTTGCCGGAGCAGTTAAAAAAGGCAGCATTATTGAAGGAGTGATCACCCAGAGCAGGATGGGAAGAGAACTATTCAAAGGAAAATGTTTTATCGACAGTACCGCTTATGGTGATCTTTCTGCGTATGCTGGTGCAGAATTCAAAGAGCTTAATGATCATCCTGTTTGCAACAGCATGGGGCTTGGTAATGTAAACATCGAAAAGCTTTATTCTTACCTGGTGAAAAACAATGCATTGGGAGATCTGGCTTATGGCATACGCGACGGCAGGGAGGGACAGATTATCAGATTCGGAAGTGAAAGCGGCTACTCCATTAAAGGCAAGCTTCCACAGGAATTTGTCGACGGGATAGTCAAACTGGGATCCGGACTTATAACTACCACGGTACATGATAATTACCTTATGTTCATTAAGGTGAATTATAAAATGCCTGTCAGTCCTACAAACAGAGACGAAGTTGCAAAGACTGAATTAATTATCAGACAGAACCAGTATAAGACGTTAGAACTTTTCAGGAAATACCTGCCGGGATGTGAAAACGCTTTTATTGCCAGGACAAGTCCTTCTCTGAATATAAGGCGCGGCAGGACAATTACCTGCGATTATGATATTACTCTTTCAGACGTAATTGATGGCAAACACTTTGATGATGATATCATGGTTTACGGATTCCACGATTCAGCGCCCAGGTACCAGGTAAAAAACGGGGGAACATACGGTGTTCCTTATAAAGCATTAAGGGTTAAGGGTATTGATAATCTGCTTGCTGCAGGGATGCTCATAACCAGTGATTTCCAGGCTCATATGTCCACCAGGAATACTGTTTGCTGCATGGGACAGGGGCAGGCAGCTGGCACTGCAGCAGCGTTATGTGCGGCAAAAAAAGGAGGTACACGTGAACTGATGTATTCTGATCTCAGGGCAGCGCTGGAAAAAGGGAATGTATATTTTGAAAGCTAATCTCCAAGTTTTGTTGCATCAGACCATGCCTCTGCCATCAGCTGTGCACCGGCTAACGAGGCATGAACCCCGTCACCTGTCCAGTAAGAAGCAGGAGCTACCTTAATTGCCTCATCATAAGCCTTCTGGAAGGGTACGAATATTGCACCGAACTTCATAGCAATTTCTCTTGCAGCTTTCTGATATTCATAAAATTCCGGAAACCATTTTTCATCAACGGCTTTTACTCCCGGAACTGCGTATGGTTCACAAATCACCAGCTTTACATTTGGAAGAGCTTTTAAGGTCCTGTCAATAAGCGCATTATAATCGTTCCTGTAGATTTCGATCGTTCCGTTATAAGTGCCGTTCAACTTATGCCAGAAATCGTTGACTCCTATCAGGATACTCAGCACATCAGGTTTCAGCTCGATACAATCTTTGTCCCAGCGTTCAGCAAGCTGGTAGACCTTGTTTCCGGATATACCTCTATTATATATCTTAAGATTTAACCCGGCATACTCTTCCATCAGCATGGCAGCGGTCAGCATAGCATAACCTGAGCCAAGAGCCCTGGGATTATTATAGCTTGTCTCTTCCCTGTTTCTCCCGGCATCGGTTATTGAATCGCCCTGTAAAAGTATTGTCTGGTCCTTTAGAAGCTGGATTTTTTTCAATCCTTTTTTTGGAGCAGATGCTGATATAATTTCAGGAATTGTGACTGCCGCAAGTGTTCCTAATGCAGCTTTCCTGATAAAGCTTCGACGTGAATTTTCCATATTTTTCTTTTTAAAATGTTTGAAGTATTATTTCTTAAATTCTATTTTGAATCCAATGACCTGCCATGAAGGAAGCTTTGAGGGTTTTTTAATGACAATTCCGGAATCTGTCTGTGACCATTTTAATCTCTGATCACTTCCCAGCATTTTCACAGATGCTACAGGATTTGAGGTAAATTTTGAATTTTTCCCGAGTGATTTTATAAGGATATCTTCTGCGGGTGTTCCCAGGCAGAAAGCATAGAGGATACCATCCTTTGTGGTGAACCGGATATCTTTTGAGTTGAATTTATAGTTTTCATTAAATCTCCCCAGTTTGACTGCTTTTGCCTCTGGTGATTTCTCACCATATGTCTTCCAGGGACGAGTGCCGTAAATTCCTTCTCCATTGGCAGCAGTCCACACTCCTATCTCTTCAAGTATCTGAAGCATATCAGGTTCAAGATCGCCTTCAGGGGTCTGAACGACATTTATAAGAAGGTTCCCGTTCTTGCTTACAATATCAACCAGCATCTGAATTACCTCATTTGCAGTCTTGTATTTCTGTCCGGTGCGATAATACCAGTCGCCTATAGATGTATCTGTTTGCCATGGATAAGCGCTGACAGTATCCAATACACCGCGTTCAACATCCTGTACCCATTTCCCGCCTGATTGCTGCTTGCATGTATATACTACACTAAGTGTTCCGTTATTTGCTGCTATATCCTGATTATAGAAATGAGCTATAAGGTTGCGGCCTACATCCTCAAAAGGCATCTGGCTGTCGGAGTAGAGCAGATCGGGATGATAATTATCTATCAATTCTTTAATGCTGCTGAACCATTCGACCTGGAAAACAAGGTTGTTGGTAAGCCATCCTTTATCATCGGGCATCGTTGGAGCATGGTAGAGATCGCTATACCGGGGATCAGCGCCATCATAAGGTACTCCAGCCTTAGGACCCTGTTTATCAGACAGATGAGCTGTCTGGAACCAGGTGAAGCTGGCTCCAAGATGTTCTGATACTCCAAACTTCAATCCCTGTTTTTTTGCTGCCTGCTGCCATGTACCAACCACATCTTTTTTTGGTCCCATATTAACAGCATTCCACTTATGGATCTTCGAATCCCACAGGAAAAAATTATCATGGTGGGAACCCATGCTTACAAAATATTTTGCTCCTGCTTTTTTATAGAGCTCCATTAATTTATCAGGGTCCCATCTTTCTGCTTTCCAGAGTGGAATGATGTCCTTATAGCCAAAAACAGAGGGATGACCATAATGTTCCAGATGGTATTTATAGGCATCGCCACCCTCCTGGTACAATCTTTTTGCATACCAGTCGCCCTGGCGTGGAACAGCCTGCGGGCCCCAATGGGCCCAGATTCCGAATTTCGCATCACGGAACCATTCCGGATACTGGTATTGAGTTAATGACTCATCAGCAGGTTTATAGGGTCCTTCTGCAATCGGAAGCTTTCCCTTCTGTGCTGAAAGTGTAAAGGAAACCACCAGAGCAAGAATACTTGACAAAATGATTTGTTTGAAGAGGTTTATTTTCATAGTCGTAATTATGAGTTTTAAGTTTTGTTTTAATATCTGATCTTAATCCTGATTGCTTTATCCACTGGTTTATCAGAAACAACGATCACATAACCTCCTCCGCTCCCAGATGTGATAGCACCCGGATATTTCGGGAAATAGTCAGTCTCCATTTCCTTCAGGATATCATCCGGGACAGTCAGCGGTAAAATTTTCTTCCATGAAAGATAGGTATCAGTCATCCCTTTGCCAAGTCCTGCAATATCTTTTTTAAGTATGCTTTCCCAGCAGAAGCTACCAGCTTCTCCCAGCTCTTTAATATATGTTCTTTCCAGATGCATCTCCTTCAGAGGGTCATACCCGGATGGTCTTGGTTTCAGCTTGACGAGCCAGATGACATTCGAAAGCCATTCGCAGATATCTTTACTGATATTTGAATCAATTCTTTCGGGCCAGTATCCTCCGTTATAAAAAAGCCTGTTAATTCCCGGCATCAGTAATCCCAGATGGTCCTGTGATCCTGAAACATACTCCCGTCCGGGAGGATTTTCAGCGCCAAATAACAATCTGGCATTTTCAAGAGGATCACCATCAGGATATCTGTCGCCCCATAACCTGATTCCGACTTCACGGGAGCTTGTGGCAAGACCTGACCTGTTGTCGAAATTCATTGTCGGCCATATCTGGGAAACTACAACTGATCCGGGATAAATCTTTGATACCCATGGCTGGTCTATCCATCCACCGGCAAGACAGAGTCTGTATGGGAATCTCAATTCTTTTTTTGTGGCGGAGCTGGAGCGGGCTGGTAATCCGGGTTCAGGAATACGTTCCAGTAGAATATATTCTATTCCAAGTTTTTTACAAAGATCTTCTTTATCAGGAGTATGTCCATCGTGATTTACAATAAAGATATCGGGTTTTATTCTTTTAAGGTCAGGTTCAAAATCAAGCATCCCATTACCTGTTGCAAGGAAAGCATCGTGAACATATCTGATTGATTTAACAATATATAAACGTTCCTCTTCAGAAAAAACAGGTCTTTTCCCTTTCAGAAGAAGGAGATTTTCATCCCTGCCAATACTGACAAATAAATCTCCATAGAATGAGGCTGTTTTAAGAAAAGCGATGTGCCCGCCATGAAGCAGATCATAACATCCACTTACAAAAACCTTTTTGTTTTTCATCAACAGGTAGAGTTATTTATTGAACCGGTTAGTTCCTTTTTTCTCTTTTGCTTCATTTTCCATTTCTCCCTTTATCCAGTCGTATGTTTTTTTCATTCCTTTCGCTAATGGTATTGAAGGTTCCCATCCAAGGTATTTTTTTATGAGGGTGTTTTCACTGTTACGGCCACGGACTCCTTTTGGTGCATCGAGATCATATTTCCTTACCATCTTATAGCCGGCTATTTCCTCAACAATATCGACAAGCTGATTTATTGATACCATTTCACTGCTGCCAAGATTAATCGGTTCAATTATATTACTGTACATAATGTCCTGAATTCCTTTTATGCAGTCATCGATATACATGAAGCTCCTTGTCTGACGGCCATCGCCCCATATAACTATCTCTTTCCTGCCAGTCATCTGAGCATCGATTACTTTACGGCAGATAGCAGCGGGAGCCTTTTCTCTGCCTCCGTCGTAAGTCCCATGAGGTCCGTAAACATTATGGAACCTGGCAACTCTTGTTGTCAATCCAAAATCCTCTGAAAAATGCCGGCACATCCGTTCGCTGAACAGCTTTTCCCAACCGTATCCATCCTCGGCAAGGGCTGGATAAGCATCTGATTCTTTCAGCCCCGGGTTATTTGGATCTGTCTGTTTATCACCATTATAGACACAGGCTGAAGAAGCATAAAAGAACCTGTCGATACCACATTCTTTTGCTGCAATAAGAAGGTGGGTGTTGATCAGGACGCTTATCATACAGGCAGCTTTATTGTTTTCAATAAAACCCATTCCTCCCATGTCGGCAGCCAGGTTATATACTTCATTGTAACCGTTCACGGCTTTAAAACAGTTGTCCCTTAAGCGGAGATCAAGAACCATGTTATCTGCTTCTTCCGAGATCTGGTACCATTCGTTCAGAGGTTTGATATCAACTGCTCTTACACCATAACCTTTCTTTATCAGCTCTTTTATAAGGTGTCCTGCTATAAACCCACCGGCACCTGCCACAACAATCTTTTTCATATTTCTTATTATTTCAAATTTACTTACACGATAACTTTCGCGATTACTTCAGGAAATAAAAATAATATTTTTTTATACTAATCATTAATCGCCTGATAAACAAGAACCCTGAATTTGTCGATAATCTTTTCGCTCCAGTAATTGTCTACCTGTGAGAGGAAAATCCCGATAAGATCCTCCTTCGGATCAATTCAGAAACGGGTATAGAAAACACCGTCCCAGCCATAGATCCCGATTGACTCCAGCTCATCAAAGACTCCTCTTTCTGTCCTTATCCCGAAACCATATCCAAACTTGTCACCAAGACCGTTGCGGCGAAATCCATCACTGACCATTATATCACCGATAGAATTTGAGGTCATAAGTTCAACAGCTTTACGGCTGAGAATACGCTGACCATCAAGTTCACCCATATTTAACAACATCCGGGCAAAGCGTGAATAATCCGCGGCTGTAGAAATCAGTCCGGCGCCTCCTGAAAAATAGGTCTGCACCTTCGGATATTGAACATATCCAGTAGCCGGTGTAAGTCTGCCATCACTTCCAATTTTATATAAAGTGGCCAGGCGCGGATACTTGTCTTGCGGGAGAGAAAAATAAGTGTCCTGCATTTTCAGCGGCTCAAATATCCTTTTCCTGAATTGAAGTTTTTCTTTTCATCATAATGTATTTTATTGTATCCGTGTTTGTCCGTCGGTGCGTTTTACCGGCTTGATCAATATTTAAAATCCACTTTTGTTCTTCCTTCCGGCAGTTTATCAGAGGGTGGTGTCTCTCCTGCATGTATTTTATAAAGATTTTTATGCATAATGGTTATCGCTTCAACCAGATCCTTGTACGGCCGGTCGGTTACATCTATTATACCTATGTTATAATTCTCCCCGTCACTCCGGCCTGTATTTGCCTGGTCGCTCCACTGGAACCAATGGGCACCGATGACAGCAGGATGAGAAAATGCATTTTCAGTATAATATCTGTAAGCTACCCCCCTGTTATACTGGTCTTTAACCTGGCATAATCCTGCCGCCATTCCTCTGCCGGGAGTTCCAAAATGATACTCCCCAATCAGAATTGGAAGACCGGTTATAGAATTTACCTTGTCCAGATAACCCGGATCAGGCTTGTAGGCATAGGTGTTTAGACTATAGACATCGAAGATCTTTGCCATCTCGATAATGTAATCCGGGGGTGTCCCACCGAACCGGATACCCAGAATAAGATGATTCGGATCATACTTCCTGATGGCACTGGTAACAAGATCCAGATATTTCTGAAAAGTTATCTTGCAGAATTCTACCCTGCGGTCATGGTTATCTCCGGCTTCCAGGAACTTCATCAGGGCTTTTTGTGTTTCAGTGTCGGGGCCTTCAAGGATGCTTGTCACAGCCAGTGATTCCCTGTTCGGCCATGGTGGTTCGTTTCCGATAAAGTATCCAATGATCCATTGATTATCTTTTTGAGGCATAAGTTGCTCTTTAGCCCTTCTTTCAATATTGTCAGAAAATTCCTTTGACCAGACATCAGGGATCCCCATAATTTCAGCACCTCCTCCAGTTGCCCTGAAATATGTGATATAAGGTTTTTGCAACACCTGTGAACCTGTGGTGAATCCCCAGGCATTCATCCTGCGGATAGTCATCTCATTGGATTTTTCTCTCCAGCTATCTCCATAACGCCGCTGCAGGTTCCATCCAAGAAAATTAGCACTTCGTGGACGATTGCCAGTTGACCGATTTTGAAACTGTGCTCCCTGCTGTTGGTTCATTGCAGGATTCTGAGGCGGATTCTCCGGACGATTATTGAATGACATCTCCTGTCTGGGAGGTATCATTTTGAAAATGGAATCGCGTCCTCTCATTGGTGTGCCTGTCGACCCTGATCCAATGCCATTTGAACTGGTTGAAAGAAACAAATGTCCTTCAGGATCGACGAACCACCAATGGTTATTTATCTTCTCAACTCTGAAGAAACCTGTGGCTTTAACCTGAGTATTCAGGTATCCTCCGAACTTGCCGTAATTAAAATCAACCGGAGCAAGGTTTTTATCTTCAAGGTCCCAGTAAGTTTTCAGCTCTTCCAGGTTATTGACTTTTCCCTCCCATGTTTCCGGGATCCACTGACCGAATTCATCAACCAGAACCTTTGGTGACAACAATGAATCACCCGGATCGGTAATTGAAAGCGTTAAAGATTTAATTTCAAGGGTAGGATTATTCAATGGAGTTATCATCCTGAACTTAATACTGTCAATTATTCCAACTTTCCCAAAACCTCCTTGTTCCACATTTATCCATCCCATTGTGCGGGGCTGGTTCCATGTCGCGGCCATGTCATTTCCTCTGGAAGGCTGCGCCCTGTAAAAATCAAGAGGAACCACAAACCTCATAAATGCACCGGCAAAAGGATGTATTCTTTTAAACAGATAACCATCAGGGTTTCTCAGTCCTACTTCAAATCTCTGCGATGAGGATGCTTTGAATGTAAGTATCATGTATTCGTAATCTGACCAGTCAGTGGGGAGATCAGGATTAATTGCCCTGACGGGGAAAGCATGTTCAGAGATATCACCCTCATTGAATGTAATATTCCAGCCAGCTTGCCTGGAGCAATATGCAAATAAAAGAGCGAGGCAGACAATGCCCACTATTATTCTCCGTTTCATTTTTGTTTTCTTCATGGTTTTTTATGATCAGTTTAAGGATTATTGAGCTTCAGATTAAAGAATAATTTCATAATAAATCCAATGCAATCTTAGCGCTTAGGAAATCGGGTGATTCGTCAAGAGCTGCATTGAATTCTTCGCGAGCCTTGTTTTTGTTACCCAGACCCGTATAGCCAAGACCTGCAATATAATGTGGCATGGCTATATTATCACGTGAAGGCTGGCGTCGTGCAGCAACGAACTGGGGATCACCCTGATTGTCTGGCTGAGTTGATCCTGTATTTGTCACGGCATCAGCCAGTTCCCTGAAAAGAGTCTCACTACTATCGGCAGAGCCAAGTTTCTTTTGAGCGAGTGCAACATAATAACGTAGTTCTCCCTGTGCAAGCGGACTGTTACCAAATGCACGTCCCTGAGCATTGAATCCTGACCTGTTGTCTCTTGAACCAGCATTAATAACTTCGTTCCATGATTGTTTTGCTTTATCATTTTCGCCGAGGGCTTCATATGCGCAGCCGGTCCAATAGGAAATCTGGACATTTCGTGAATTACGTCCCTGTTGTGCTCTAAGATTATCAGGAGGTGTCAGAGCGGCTTTGAAATCAGCTAGTGCATCGCTGTATCTTCTTGACTTATATCGTTTTAACCCTCTAATTAAATGGGCATCAGCCCATGCCTGACCGGTGTTAAATGCATTACCTCCCTCCCAAATGTTGAAAATACGGCTCTCCATCAGGAGGATAGCTTCGTCAGTCTTACCCACAAAGGTTTTCAGATTGATCATGTCTCCAAGGGCTTCGTCATTTCTGACAACAACTTTTTGATTTGTTTCAAGAACAGCTAGGCGTTTTTCTACCGGTGTTCCTGCTGATTTGTAAAGTCTGTCAAGCTCCGCAAAGTGTGTAGGATAAGGATTACTTATTGCTACTGCCCTTTCCAGATATGAAATTGCTTTCATTCTGTTTTCATCGCCGGCTTTATGGGAATAAGCCTGAGCGAGATTTCTTAAGGCTATGGAGAAGTGCGGATCGAGAGATGCTGCTTTTTCCCAATGAGTGATCGCCTCATCGGGCTGCCAGTCAAAGAGGAGATTACCCAGATAGTAATGGGCATGTGCATCCTCTGGATTTACCTCGATAGCCCGCTGCAACAGAGTTATAACCTCGGACTGGAACGGAAATACATATTCTGATGATTGCAGGGAGGCTTGCTTCCTGCATTCAGCAGCTTTGGAACCATCTCCCAACTTTTCATGGAAATGGCCCAGGTAATAATATACAAGTGGATTAATTGAAGCTTTGTCTTTGGAGGTTTCAATCATTCTAGTCAGAACATTGACCCCATCATTCCAGAGGCCTGAATTATAAAACTCTGCAGCAGTCTCCTGTGCGGTGATCTGAAAACCGTTCAAAGCAGGAAAAAGATTATCTGCTATTTTCTCATCCTTTGCGACCAGCCATTTTTCGGCCATAAGCCGGATATCAAGCGGATCTGTCTTGTGAGATGCAAATTCAAGCACTTGAAGAGCTTCGTCTGGCCGATCCAGATGACGAAGTATGGCAGCTTTCAGGCTGTATGCACGAACATTTAATGCATTTGCATCAAGCGACTGGTTGATATAATTAAGTGCTGAAGAAAAGTCATTTCGGGCGACTGCGATTTCAGCCAGTGAGTAATAGGAAGGAGCTTTCCATTCCTGGCTCCATGCAGCCTTATAAAATGCAGTAAATGCTTCATCGTTCCTTCCCTGTTCTTTGAGCGCAATCCCCAGGTAATAAAAAGGTTCAGCATTCTTTGGAGTTGTGAATTGGAATGTAAGCCGATCGATTGCTTTGAGGAAATGCTGTTCGGCTGATACAACCCTTGCACACCTTAAATCGAGCAATCCCATACCGGTATTGGCTTCAATATTACCCGGATCGCGTCTTAATAGCTCCAACCAATAAGTATCTGCGTCAAGTGAGGGATTATGGAACTGATCAATGCGCTGACCAGCAAGATATAATTCTTCATTATTTTCAATCTTCTGAGGCGTTATTGGATTGTTAACCGGTTCAGGTCTGGGGACAGGTTGCAAACGAAGAGGCGAATAGGCAACAAGCTCCTTCCCGGCCAATGAAAGCGAGGCACGAACATCATGCTCATCCACGTTGGCGGGTAAAGCGATCTGCTTTGAATAAGGTTTCGACGGTGAAATTTCGATATGCTCCTCAACAATAACCTGTTTACCAACTTTAAGATTGACCACTGCATCCTGCATCGCCCTGGTGGTATAGAATCCAAATGATGCGTTACCGTTGCTTATTTCAAGGTTTACGGCAGCATCAAGGTTGGCGTTTTTGACACCATCTATGCCCCTGAAAGGATACCAGGAAATTTCGAAAGACCTCTCTTCAAATGGCTGCATCCATGAATAATCGGGTTGATTATCAGAATATGCGCCGACCATAATCTCAAGATAAGGTCCATCGTCATCGGTAAGAATTTTATCCCACATAGATCCCACTCCCCATGTAAAAAATTTCTTTCCTGGAACTATATTATGATCAGCTACAGTCATTATTCCGGCATTTTTGCCATGGTCAAACCCGGCGACAAAATCATCTTCATAATTCCATGCAAAAAAAGAACCTGAATTAGGATGATTTTTATACCAGCTCTGGTCGACTGAGTCGGATATTGGCCATGGAGAGAACCCTCTCTTACTGTGACCAGTTGACCATTGAGTACTTGGTGGAAAAATAACCTGATATTTGTCGTTGGGTGCCACAGCTACATTTGCAAAACAGAGCATCGAATGTGCCAATGGAGTGCGGTTGACAATACGGATTGAACACTCCAGAACAGAGCTTCCGGGTCGTAATGTATAACCGACTGCCCATCGCATCCGGTGACGGATTTCCAGTTCACCCACCCAGATAGTTTTGGAGCCATCCGGTTGTTCCTCTGTAGTCCATTGTACAGGGATAAATGTTGACGCCCTGTGATGATGAGGAATGTTCCATTCTATGCCACCCGAAATCCAGGCTCCGGTTAATCCGATAAGTGCAGGCTTTATAACGTGTTGAGTATAAATGAAGTTATAATTATTTGTCTTATCAACTGCTGAAAAGAGGCGTCCCCCGACTTCCGGCAATATCCCAATCTTCAGGTACTCATTCTCAATATATACTACTTTATAAGTCTTATCGCTCTTTTTATTGGTAAGGTTATCATAAAGTGCATATGGATATATTCGTCCCTCTGCACCCTGGGATCCCTGTCCAAAGAAAAACATTGGATTCGGATCGGGAGGGCCGGTCAGATAGGTAGGGATATTTTCATTAACTTCTTTGATTGTGACCTGCGAGTTTACCTGAGTATTTCCGGATAATATCATCACCAATATACTGATGATAAAAGCTGTACGAAGAGATATATTCATGATATAAACATTCTTAATGTATCCTGTAAAGTCCGGCACCATGCCTTTTAATCGTCTGCGTAAATGAGTCTGTAAACATTCCGAGTTTTTCTCCGGTCCACAGATCTTTTACAGTATGTGTTCCTGTTAAACCAAGCAACACAAATCTTACTGATACTTCAGCAAGTTCCAATGAATCGGAGGCATTAAAAAGGGCCAGGTATTTATCACCGGTTTTCGGATCATCAGCACTCCATGCGATCAGATCATTTTCCCTGAACAACTGTTTACCATTTATGCTGAGCTGGTTCACATTCAAAACATCTTTGTTGGTGATCAACGAAAGTGTAAACTCATCGTTACTGGGAAGGTCGCCACCGAACATCAGAGGGGAGTGAAAAATGGAGAAAAGAGTCATTAAAGTATACTGCTCGTCCTTTGTGAATCCTGACCAGCGGGGTTCTCCGCGTTCAGCCCTTAACCCAATTTTGCCAAGAGGGAGCATATCTCCATCGGGATAGTAACCTTGTCCGCCAAATCCTGTCCACCTCTCAAGAATTCTAAACTGATTCTTAAGTTGCTGCCAGTTGTCCCAGAAATCATTAGAAGTCCGCCACATATTTACATTATTCTTCAAAAATTCAGCCGATTCCGGTCTGTCTCCGCCTGGAGAGATACTTAGAACTATAGGTCTTCCGCAATTATCTATGGCTTTTCTGACCATTTCAATTTCTTTGGTGCGCCCTGACAGATCATCAACCTTTACAAAATCAACACCCCATGATGCATAAAGCTGAAAAAGGGAATTGTAGTATTCCTGGGCTCCGGATTTGCCTGCAACAATGGTATACATATCCCTGAGCCACACGCATTGACCTTCA
>JAPLEC010000265.1 GCA_026391515.1 Bacteroidia bacterium
TAATTAATGAGAAGAACAGTAAGATTGCCCAGGCAGAAAACAGGATTAAGCAAAAGGAACTTGTTCTTTCTCAGAAGCTTGAAGAGACTCAGCGGAAAAAAAATGAGGCTGACTCAATACGTGAGAACCTGAATTCCCAACTTGAACTGGTTGAGAAAAAGAATGAAGAGCTCTCAAAGTTTCATCGCCAGCAGGTGGAACAGCTTGAATCCATATCCGGATTTTCAGCAGAAGAAGCTAAAAACCATCTCATTGAATCCCTTAAGGAAGAGGCAAAAACCGGAGCAATGTCATACATCAACGAAATACTTGATGAAGCTAAGATGACTGCAAACAAAGAAGCAAAAAGGATTGTGATTCAGACAATTCAGAGAGTTGCTGCAGAAAATGCCATTGAAAATGCCGTAACGGTTTTCCATATTGATTCCGACGAAATGAAAGGACGTATTATTGGCCGGGAAGGCCGTAATATACGTGCCCTGGAAGCAGCAACAGGAGTAGAAATTATTGTCGATGATACTCCGGAAGCTATTGTTCTTTCAGCATTCGATCCTGTAAGAAGGGAAATTGCTAGATTAGCTCTGCATCAGCTAGTTACAGATGGAAGAATACACCCTGCCAGGATAGAGGAAATAGTTGAAAAAACAAAAAAACAGGTAGAGGAGGAGATTTTGGAGGTTGGAAAAAGAACTGCAATTGACCTCGGTATACATGGTCTGCACCCCGAGCTGATACGCCTTGTCGGGAAAATGAAGTACAGATCATCTTATGGACAAAATCTGCTTATGCATTCACGTGAAGTGGCAAATCTTTGTTCAATAATGGCTGCTGAACTTGGACTGAATCCAAAGCTGGCAAAAAGAGCCGGATTGCTGCATGATATAGGCAAAGTACCTGATGATGAGCCTGAACTGCCGCACGCTATCCTGGGAATGAAAGTCGCAGAAAAATTCAAGGAAAAACCTGAAATCTGCAATGCAATAGGCTCACACCATGATGAAACTGAAATGACGACTCTGATAGCACCGATTGTCCAGGTATGTGATGCAATTTCAGGGGCACGTCCGGGCGCCCGCAGAGAAGTCGTCGAATCATATATTAAACGTCTGAAAGAGCTGGAGTCGCTTGCATTGCAATATCCGGGTGTAATGAAAACATATGCTATTCAGGCCGGAAGAGAATTGCGTGTAATTGTCGGAGCCGAAAAAGTTACGGATAAAGAGGCTGAAGGTCTTTCATTAGAGATTGCCAGAAAAATTCAAAATGAAATGACATATCCGGGTCAGATCAAAATCACTGTTATTCGCGAAACAAGGGCGGTTAACTACGCAAAATAATATTATTCAATTAGATAAGTGATAGGGACGTTGGATGCAACGTCCCTTTTATTTTCATTAATATATTTTGCTACCTTTGGATTACCGCGTTAAAATTTAGCGATGCAGCATATTAAACTAATCAACATAGTCGGAGCAAGGCCTCAGATTATTAAAGCTTCGGCAATCAGCAGAGCCATAAAGCAGAACTTCTCTGAAAAAATTACAGAGATTATTGTCCACACCGGGCAGCATTATGATAAAGAGCTGTCAGATATATTTTTTTCCGAACTTGAAATCAATCAGCCTGACTATAATCTCAGTGTCGGTTCAGCAAGGCATGGCAGGCAAACTTCTATGATGATTACGGGCATCGAGGAGGTTCTTCTTAAAGAAAAACCTGATTGTGTTTTATTATATGGTGATACAAACTCTACACTTGCTGGAGCTCTTTCTGCATCGAAGCTGCACTTCCCTGTAATTCATATTGAAGCAGGTATGCGCTCTTTTAATAAAAGCATGCCTGAAGAGCTCAACAGGATAATTAGCGATCATTCTTCAACACTTCTGTTTGCACCTACAAATGCTGCTTTCAAAAATCTTATTCGCGAGGGATTCAGACCGGAAAACAGTCCGCCGTATAATGTTGATAATCCAAAGATTTACCTGTGCGGTGATATAATGTACGATAATACCCTGTTTTTTGCAGATCTGGCTGAAAGAAAGAAAGCGTCATTTCTTGAAAAATTATCTCTTGAACGTAATAACTTTATTCTTACAACCATTCATCGCGAAATAAATACTGATGATATTTCACGTCTTGAAGCTATACTCAGCACCCTCAGATCGCTGTCAGAAGAATACTCTGTAAATTTTGTAATGCCTTTGCATCCAAGAACAACAATTTCTCTTAAGTCAAACCTGAAACTCATGTACGACGATCTGCTTAAATGCAGGTATATTAAGATATTGCCTCCTGTTTCATTTCTTGAAATGACGCTTCTGGAAAAAAACTCGAAGCTGATAATAACTGATTCCGGAGGTGTTCAGAAAGAATCCCATTTTTTCACAAGACCTTGCCTTGTACTTCGAAAAGAAACTGAATGGATCGAACTTGTTACAAATGGAACTGCAGTTCTCGTGGATGCTGATCCGACAATTATAAAAAAAGAGTTTGAGAGATTTTTTAAATCACCTGTGAACCTTGATTATCCTGGCTTTTATGGTGACGGGAAAACTGCGGAATTCATTCTGAATGAAATCATGATGATGTTCGATAAAGTATGATGCTTATAATATTTATTACTGCTAAAATTTGTAATATTTGTATTTCAGGAGTTTATGGAAAAACTATTAAAGAATAGCAAAGTACTGGTTACAGGAGGAGCAGGCTTTATCGGGTCTAATCTTGTGGAATCTTTACT
>JAPLEC010000086.1 GCA_026391515.1 Bacteroidia bacterium
ACCTCCACATCGTATTCAGTACAAAAAACAGAGTCTCCTGTCTGGAAAACTCAGTTACACCGGAACTCTATAAGTACTTTGGTGGTATCCTGAATAATATTGAATGTACACCTGTTAAGATCGGAGGATACTATGATCATATACACATTTTATGCTGCCTATCTAAAAAGATTACCGTTATAAAACTCCTTGAAGAAATAAAGAAATCATCTTCAAAATGGATCAAAACAAAGGGAAGTCAGTATTTATATTTTCACTGGCAGAATGGGTATGGAGCATTTACAGTATCACCTTCCCAAGTTAAAAACACGATTACCTATATTGAACGACAACATGAGCACCATGATAAGAAGGTGTTTAAAGATGAGTATATTGAACTACTGAAAGAAAACGATGTTGATTATGATGAGAGGTATTTTCTGGATTGATTCTATTACGCCCTTACAGGGCTTAAAAAGCATTCTGCATGATTTGTTGGGCGATGCCCAACATTCAAGGTATTATGCGCTTACAGCGCGATGTGCATTAAAGTATATGGCACAACCTTTAAGATACAGGAAACTATGATGATGATCTCTAAATCGATAATCGCCCTGAAAGGGACTAATACCATGAAACAGGACATCATCCTATGTACTCAACTCAATCACCCCACCGCCCTGAAAGGGCCGAATACCTTAAAACAGGACAACGTCCTGTTTACTAGCATAGTACAATACTTAAGCCCTGAAAGGGCATAATAAATGATTGCCTTTAAATTCCCCGACAGCTACGACAAATATAATCTACTGACAAAAATTAATTATTTTCGATTATACTCGATTATTTTTATTATTTTTGCAAATATTAGACTATAATCGAATATGATTATAAGAGAAAAATATTTAAACCGGATAAAACCGTTCATCAATAAGCCTGTAATTAAAGTGATTACAGGTATCCGGAGATGCGGGAAAAGCACATTCCTTAAAATGCTGATCGAAGAACTATGCGATAATAAAATCAGCAGAAAGAATATATTATATATAAATAAAGATTCACTCGAATTTGACAGCATTACTACATATAAGGAACTTAACAGATTTGTTTTAAATAAATTCAAGGGTATAAGGGGCAGAAAATACCTGTTTATTGATGAAATCCAGGAAATAAAGGAATGGGAAAAAGCTGTTGCAAGCTTCCTGGCAAATAAGACAGCTGATATCTTTGTTACAGGCTCAAATGCAGGTCTGCTCTCTTCTGAGCTGGCATCAATGCTTACTGGCAGGTATATCGAATTTAAAATGCAAACTCTTGTATTTTCTGAATTTCTGAAATTCAGAAAAAAACAAAATAAAGAGAGGGAAAATGAATTTGCCGTATTTCTGAAATATGGCGGTTTCCCGGGGATCCATCAAATGGATTACAATGATGAAGTTATTAGCCAGTATATCAACTCAATCTATAGTACAATCCTGCTGAAAGATGTAGTCTCAAGAAACCAGGTACGCAATGTGGCTCTGCTTGAAAGGATAGTCAGATATATCGCTGATAATATCGGGAACATAACAACCGCAAAGGGAATCAGTGATTATATAAAATCACAACATCTTGGCTGTTCGGTAGATACAATCCAGAATTACATATCCTGGCTTACTGATGCATACCTTGTGTTCAAAGCAGAACGTTACGATATAAGGGGTAAAAAACTCCTTGAGCTTTATGAAAAATATTATACAGGTGATGCCGGTTTCATTTATGGGATACATGGGAACAGAACCAGAGATTTATCAGGTAAGCTGGAAAATATAACTTACCTTGAGTTATTATCAAGAGGCTACAACGTCAGCATAGGGAAGCTCTATGACAGGGAGGTCGATTTCATAGCTTTAAAAAATAACCAGAGAATTTACATTCAGGTTGCATATTTGTTGCATGATAAGAAAACAATAGAAAGAGAATTCGGAGTACTTGCTTCAATTAATGATAATTATCCTAAGATAGTATTATCTCTTGATAAATATTTTGATCCGGAACATAATGGGATCAAATGGTTTAACCTGATTGAGTTTTTACTGATGAATGAAACAGATTAATTGAAATATAATAAATGATAGAACTTGTAATATGAAATCCCCATTCAAATTCCTCGACAGCTACACCAAAGACGACCGTGAGATATTTTTCGGCCGCGACCGCGAGATAGAAGAGCTTTATCATCGAGTCTTCGAGAGTAAGATTATGCTGGTTTACGGAGTCTCCGGAACAGGCAAGTCATCGCTTATCCATTGCGGACTGGCGAACAAGTTCCAGGATACTGACTGGCTGCCGATAGTTATCCGACGGGGAGAAAATATAATTGAAAGCATGACTGCAGGTATCAGGGGGGCTTCAATAACAGCACAGGAAAACAAATTCGCCACTCCGGGTGATTTTAAAAAGGGGGTCCGTTCTCTGTATCTCGATCATTATAAGCCTGTTTTTTTCATTTTTGACCAGTTCGAAGAGCTATTCATTTTCGGGGATAAAGAAGAGCGAAAATCATTTGTAAATATTGTAAAGTCGCTTTTTGAGTCGGAGCTGCAATGCCGCCTCATCTTTGTAATGAGGGAAGAATATATGGCCGGAGTTACTGAGTTCGAAAAGTACATTTCGACATTTTTTTCTAATAGGGTCCGCATTGAGAAAATGTCGCATACCAATGCACTTGCGGCAATCCAAGAACCTTGTAAGGTATTCAATATCAGTTTGGAAGAGGGATTTGCAGAATCACTTCTGGATAAGCTCAGTCCCGAGGGTGCAGATGTTGAGCTTACATATCTGCAGGTATATCTTGATAAAATTTTCAAGCTGGCAACCGAAGGAATAAAGGATGAGAATGAAAAAATAACTTTCCGCATTTCAGATCATGACAAAGCCGGAAATGTTTATGACATCCTGGGAAGCTTCCTTGATGAACAGATCAGTCATCTGCCTGATCCGGAGCTGGCGATGACTGTTTTAAAAGCATTCGTCTCAGCAAGAGGTACCAAGCGCCCGGCAAATGCAGAGGAAGTAAGGGAATATGCCCTGACAACAGGTAAGGATATTGATGAAAAAACAATCAATGATCTGCTGAATTCACTTGTTAATCTAAGAATTCTTAAGGACAAGGATCAAACAGGGCACAACGAGCTCAAGCACGATGCACTGGCGTCGAAGATATATGAAAAAATCACTCTTGTAGAAAAAGAACTGATTGAGATAAGACAATTTATTGAAAATGCATATTCCAATTGGCAGAAACGCGGAGTGTTAATCTCTTCTGAAGACCTGCAGTACATAGCACCCTATGAAAGCAGGCTTTATCTTCCTGATGAACATCAGAAGCTGATTGAAAAGAGTAAGAAAGAACTGATAAAAGTACGGCACAGGAGAAGAAATATTTTTAGCGCTGCAGCAGTTCTGTTGATTTTTATCCTTTCAGGGTTCAGCATATGGGCTGTTAAAGAAAGAAAGAACGCCATAGAAAAAGAAAAGATAGCAAATGAAGAAAGAATAAAAGCTACTGCATCAGAGAAGGAAGCTATAATTTCCAGAGACCAGGCAATAGAATCTGACAGAAAGGCTGTCTCCTCGGAGAAAGAAGCTATTAAAGCCAGGGATGCTGCAAAAGATTCTGAGACAAGGGCATTATATGAAAAGACGGTTGCTGAAAAAAGAGAAACAGAGGCAAGGGCGAATAATTTCAATTTTTTATCAAAAGAAATGGTAACCCAGGACCCGACAATAGCCTTACGGCTTGCATTGTTTGCATCGACCCTTAATCCTGACAAAAAGGCAATCCTGGATAATCTTAACAGTATCTATTATGATAACTCATTCTATAAAGTTTTTTTCAGGTACAGGGCAGGTAACCTGTGTGAGATCTCCCCTGACTGGACAAAAATTATCACAACAAACGGACGCACTGCCCAGATCTCTGATCTTAATGGCAATAACTCTCATTTATTGATCGGTCATTTAGTCCGCGGAATTACGACTGATATACACCAGTTTGCAAGAAGAGGTTTTGATGATATTTCATGTATCACATTTTCACCGGATGGCAATATGGTTTTAACGGGATCATATGATAAAACAGCCAGGCTGTGGGATATAAATGGGAATCTTCTGCAGACACTGAAAGGCCATATTTATCCGGTATTGTCAGTTGCTTTCTCCCATGACGGAGAATTGCTATTAACAGGATCATCGGACTACTCTGCAAGACTCTGGGATCGAAACGGGAATTGTCTCCAGAAATTTATCGGACACAAAAATTCTGTCAATTCGGTTGTTTTTTCTCCTGATGATAAGAGTGTCTTGACCGGGTCAGGAGATTCGACGGCCATCCTCTGGGATCTGAAAGGTAATATCTTACAGAGATTTAAAGGACACGCGGGTATTATCTCCAGGGTTGCTTTCGCTCTTGACGGAAAAACAATTCTGACCGGATCAGACGATCAGACATCACGAATTTGGGATCTTGCCGGAAAGACATTGCAGGTTCTCAGCGGACATACTGATAATATTATTTCACTGGCTTATTCTCCTGACGGAAAGAACATACTTACAGGATCCGGCGATAAAACTGTCAGGTTATGGGATCTCAATGGAAACACTCTGCAGAAGTTCACCGGTGCCGGTTATGTATATTCACTTGCATTTTCTCCTGATGAAAAAAAGATCCTTACCTTTTCATCTGATGGCATATCAAGGATCTGGGATCTATCACAAAATGTCTATAAGACCTTTTCTGGTCATAAAAACTTCGTTTATAGGGTCGTTTTCTCTTCTGACGGGAAAAAAATTATAACACAGGCAGCTGATCAAACTATAAAACTCTGGGATCTTGAAGGGAATTGCCTGCAGACAATAAAAGCCGTTACAAATTCAGTAGCTCTCTCACCTGACGGTAAGACTCTGTTAATAGGATTACTGACTGCACAGCTCCTTGATCTTGATGGGAACGTCTTAAAAACATTTATTGGCCAGACTAAAGGTATTCTTTCAGTTGTCTTTTCTCCTGATGGAAAAACAATTCTGACCGGCGCTGCTGATAAAACTGCAAGACTCTGGGATCTTGATGCCAGGACATTGCAAATATTCAGCGGACATAATGATTTCGTCAATTCAGTTTCATTTTCTCCTGACGGAAAAACAATTTTAACAGGATCAACTGATAATACAGCAAGACTTTGGGATCTCAAAGGCAATACAATACAAATCTTCAGCGGCCATACAGATGCAATAGAATCTGCTGTTTTTTCACCTGACGGAAAAATAATCCTGACCGGATCAGATGATAAGACCGCAAGGCTCTGGGATCTTATAGGCAATACCATCCAGATATTCAGCGGACATACAGGAATTATAACCTCAGTTGCCTTCTCTCCTGACGGAAAAACAATTATTACAGGTTCAACTGATAAAACTGCCAGGATCTGGGACCTCAGGGGAAATACTTTGCAGATCTTGAGTGGTTATAAAAACAGTGTATACTCAGTTGCCTTTTCACCGGATGGAAAAACAATTCTTACAGGATCGGGTGATAATACGGCAAAGCTTGTCAAAGTGAAAAAGCCATTGAACCAGTTTCTGAAAGAACACGATTCTGAAGACTTAACTGCAGAGCAGAAGCTTCAATATGGAATAATCAATACAAACGAGGCAATTAAAGAGCTTGATGTTAAAAGCTTGTTTGAAGGACTTAAATTCTGTCTTTCGAAAGCCAGACTGCATGATGATAATGAAGCTGAATATTTAAATAAGTCAAATATCCTTTTTAAGAAAACATACAGCTCTATCGCCGACACAAAAAATCGGAAATCATTTATTTCCTTTGGGCTGGATCTGTTTGCACTTAAACCGCAGAAATATATCTCAGACAAAATTGAAGAAGCAAACCGGTTATTCCTTTCATCAGCAACAAAAGAGGAACTTAAAGATGCCTACGATTTTTATTCTACAAAATGCAGTTTCCTGGACTCAACACAAATTGTTTTGAAGCTGCCTGAATATTTTATACAGATATCAAAAAAATTGCTGGCTGCCGACACCACTGCCAGGTACACCATATCAAATGATCTCTCGGGTATTTCCTGGCCGTTGATTCGAAATAATCAATTTAAAACCTCACTGGATGCCATTGAACTCGCTGTAAAAGCAGATAGTGCAAATCAGTATGCCTATACTACCTTCCCACTTGTTCTGGTTTTAAATAATCGTTTTGATGAAGCAAGCAGATTTTACCTGAAGTATTATAAAAAGTACATTTTCAATTTTATGGGCAAGTCCTTCCGCCTGATATATCTTGAAGATATCGCTGAACTCGAAAAACATGGTATAGCTCATCCGGATTTTAAAAGAGTGAAGGAATTACTAAACAATTAGAAATGACTTGTTGTTTTTAATATAAGCTTTTTAGTTTTTTGCCGGCTTTTTAAAAACTGAATCATTAACAGGTATATTAAATTCACACTTATCCATAATACCTACCGTTCCTACCTGTCCATTAACCAGGACTTCAATTTTGACCGGGTTCAGGATGCCATCAAAATCAGTATAATCACTGTATCTTATTTCCCGCTCATATGTTTGTCCCTGCTCAGTTTCTGTAGACTTGCTTTTTAAAACAATGAATTTTTCTGCATCTATATAATAATTAACAACATATCCGTCCTTAAATGTAAATTTGAGATTGTAAACAGGTGTCCCATTCATATCCTCCTTTCCGATCAGATCTATTTTAATCCCATTTTCTTTCCATTTTAAGAAAGGATTGTCCCAATTGACAATCGGATCGCTAAGTCCCTCCTTTATAAGAGATTGCATTTGTTCCGGAGACAGATCCTGGGGATCAGATGATCCTGTCTGAGGATTAATTATCCATCCGGTTTCTCCTTCTATTGCTATTATCATCTTCATGCCCTGTACCTCTACCTCCTGCCTGTCCTTATCAGGACTCTTTTGAATCTCAGTGATCAGAAGCTCCATTCCACCCTGGGTCGCCTTACCAGTTGTTTTAATGGTCTGGATATTCATTAACTTATCCTGGCCAATTGCTTTCAGATTCTTTGATATTATTTCATCGACTGTCAGATCCTGGGCAACCAGAATACCCACAGGAAGCATGCATAAGATAATAAATACAAGTTTTTTCATGATCATTCCTATTTAGTGAAAATTAAATATTTATGCGGCTGAAATAAGCGTTGATATACAGCCATTTCCATGCGCAACTTTTAATCTAGAGTAAATTTAGGCTATATTTTCTACAAAATCAATTTACAACGGTAAATTTGTTATAAGGAGATAGACCATCTGAGATTGAATCTTAATTTTGTATGTAGATTAATTTATGTAACTTGTTTAGAGTTTATGGTGCAGAAAACAACCAGCAACTTGCAACATGAAACATTATAAGTGTAAAGAATACATTTATTAATAAGTATATTTCAAAGTAACAGTTACACTAACTATACAGAACATGGCTTCCCCCTTCAAATTCCTCGACAGCTACACTAAAGACGACCGTAAGATATTTTTCGGCCGCGATCGAGAGATCGAAGAGCTTTATCATCGGGTCTTTGAGAGTAAGATA
>JAPLEC010000255.1 GCA_026391515.1 Bacteroidia bacterium
TTAAGGAAATCGGCATTGCGGGAGGAGTCTCGGCATATTCCGGCTTAAGAGATGCAGTCATGTCTGAATCTGATAGAAGAAAATGGAATCTCTTTATTCCTGAATTCAGTTTTACTACTGATAATGCAGCAATGATAGGTATTACCGGATATTTTAAGTACCTTAGAAAGGAATTTTCGGGTCAGGATGTTACGCCATTAGCTAGATTATAATTTTTTTAATTAATTTCGGAGCAAATATTCAATAATGAAGGAGCTGAGAATTTCACCGACAAAAAATTCGCCTGAAATTATTTTAAGCCCGGATGGTATAATAAAAATCATGGGACGGTCAATTCATGAGAACGTGGCTGAATTTTTTACTCCGATTGAAGAGTGGATTGTTGAATATATAGAAGTGCCGGCTGATATGACATGCGTTGATATGAACCTTGAGTATTTTAACAGTGCAAGCGCGAAAGTTTTTATTCACCTTCTTGAATTGTTAAAGCATGTCAGCCTGAAGAATAAGAAATTTATCTTTAACTGGTACTATGAAGCTGGCGACGAAGATATTCTTGAAAGAGGTGAATATTTTGAAGTAGTTCTTGACGTACCCTTCAACTTTATTAAAATCGGGTAATTTTCCTTAAATTAATATGCAAGGATCTGACTCTTTTCTCTTCCGGATCCTGTAATCCAGATCTTATTTTTATAAACTTCAACGAGAGCAAAACTGTTTGACTTTTCAGTTTCAACCATACCTTTCAATGTTACGAAATGTATTGTATTGAAATTGCCATAATTACCGGAATGGTTATGCCCGCTGAACCAGGCAATAATATTCTGGTAATTTTTAAGGATCGGAAGAATATCATTGTAATTGAGCAGGTTATGAGTGTCGTCAGGGTAAACGGGGAAGTGACAGAAGATAAATACTTTTTCGTTTTTCGATGTTGCTTCATCAAGCTGGGCTTTAAACCATCCGATCTGTTTGGCTCCCATACCTCCATTCCAGTCAATAGCATTTATACCGCCTGAATTTTGCAGTAATTTTAAATAATCTTCTGCCTGTTTAATCGCTCCTTTGTTGACTGATGAGTAAGTGCTTAGTTCATTTCCATTCAATACAATAAACCTGAAGTTCCTATATATAAACGAGTAGTATCCTTCCTTTGAGGGCATTGATAATGGCAGCCGTTTTTTAAACCTGCCTTCAACCGAATAATCATGATTTCCGGTCAAATGATATGTCTTAAGTCCGGAAGAATCTATAATATCCAAAACAGGTTTGTAAGATACATAGTCGCGGTCTATTAAATCTCCAAGATTAATCAGAAATTTTACAGAATCTGTTTTAAGCTTAATCATCGCCTCCCTTAATTTTGAGAGGGACATTTTATAAAACCTGGTTCCTTCAGGTTCGCAGTTACAATACTGAACATCTGCTATTATTCCGAAAGAAAAGAGAGGATTTTGGCTCTGATTGCCAGGCTTATCGCTTCCGTGTTTATCCAATTCAGGCATATTGAAGAAAAATAAGACAGCAATTAATGATGCAATAGAAAGTTTCATTGCCGGAAATATTTTCTTTTAAAGATATAGAAAATATATTTTTAATTATCATTTTAAAAAAGATGAGCGTAGTTTGAAACTACGCTCATCTTTTAAATGTTATTTAATTTTTTCCTTTCATTCTGCAGTCGGATCAGCAACTCTTCCCATAAAAATTATGGAGTTGGTTGTGATCTCCCTGATAATATACAGGAATGCATGATCAGCATTGAATTGAACATTTTGTGGAGGGTACGAAGTTGTTCCAACCTCAACAACAGTTACCGCTGCTGCTTCAGTGCCTTCTTCGTTAGTTTCAATAAAAGACTGGTGCAAAACCTTATTAATGTTAAGAGGAGGATAATCGGCTATTTTGGTAAAATCAGCTCCATCGTTAAATGCAATTCCCATACCCATATCTGTCAGAATATCATTCAGCTGCCTCTTGTAACCATATTTAAAACGTGGCAAAGACAAATCCACTTTATTCG
>JAPLEC010000215.1 GCA_026391515.1 Bacteroidia bacterium
ACCGCGTTATTGAAGGGTAAGGGCGGTTCGATGCACATGTGTTCGCCTGATCAAGGTTTCATGGGGACATCGGCTATTGTGGCGGGAATTATTCCGGTAGCCATAGGCGTGGCCTGGGCTAATAAACAACACAATAACGGGAAGGTGGTCGCTGTCTTTTTTGGCGATGGTGCGGTGGATGAAGGCGATTTTTGGGAGAGTTTGAACAGTGCCTGCCTGATGAAGCTACCCGTGTTATTTGTATGTGAAGATAACGGACTGGCAGTACATACACCGGTTGCTGACAGGCATGGCTACAAATCTATAACTGATATTGTCGCCAGGTTTAATTGCAACGTACTGAAGGCAGATACGACGGATGTTGAGGTTATACATAAATTAGCTCGCAAAGCTGTTGATCTGATAAAGAAAACGGGCATGCCGTGTTTTATGCATTTGAGATACTACCGTTATTTGGAGCATGTTGGAGTTGGTGAAGATTTTGATGCCGGTTACAGATCGAGAGCCGACTATGAAGAATGGTTCAATCGTGACCCGGTTCGTCTACAGCGTAATACGATTTTAAACAGGCGAATCGCAAGTGAGCAGGAACTTAGCAAGGTTGAAACTGGGATTAATATTCAGTTAGATGATAGTATCCGAAAAGCAAAAGAAGCACCTTTTGCTGAAACTAAAGAATTATATTTCGGTGTGTTTGCATGAAAAGGAAAATTAGTTATTGCCAGGCGTTAAATGAAGCCATGGTTCAGGAAATGGAAAGAGATGTCCAGGTTTTTGTGTATGGTATCGGTGTGCCCGACCATAAGAAAGTATTTGGCAGTATGGACGGAATCCTGGAAAAATTTGGGCCGGAGAGATGTTTTGATACCCCGCTTTGTGAGAGTGCTATGACCGGGTTTGGTTTAGGTGCGGCCCTAAATGGGATGAGGCCTATACACGTGCATATCCGGATAGATTTTATGATGCTGGCGATCAATCAGATAGCCAACATGGTATCCAGCTACAATTATATGTCCAGAAGAAAACTTAATGTACCGCTCGTAATCAGAGCTATTATCGGGAGAGGATGGGGACAGGGGTGTCAGCATAGTAAGAGTATGTACTCGACTTTTGCACATATTCCAGGCATAAAGGTCATTTTGCCCACTACGCCGAGGGATGCAAAAGGATTGCTCACTGCGGCAATCCGTGATAATAGCCCAGTTATATGTATTGAGCACAGGTGGTTGTACTGGCAAGAGGACTATGTTCCGGAAGAACCATTTACAATTCCCATAGGAGAAGCAAATATATTGCAGGAGGGTAGTGACATCACTGTCGTTGCTACTTCATGGATGAATGTAGAAGCACTGAAAGCTGCCGATATACTTGGGAAAAGAGGAATAAGCATTGAAATAGTTGATCCAAGGACCATAGCACCGTTGAATGACAGTCTTATTATCAGTTCGGTAGAGAAAACGGGGTTATGCATTGTGGCTGATAATGATTGGATAGATTACGGATTCAGTGCCGAAATGGCTGCGAGAGTATCTGCAAAGTGTTTTGGAAAATTGAAATCGCCAGTGCGAAGAATTGGTTTTGCACAAACCCCGTGCCCGACGGTAAGGCATATGGAAAACGCGTTTTATCCTAATGCAATAAATATAATTAGAAATGTTGAAGAGATGTTGGGCTTAACCCCAACGGATTTATCCAAGGACGAGTTTTACAGTCATGAAAAAAGATTCAAAGGCCCTTTCTAAATAACTATTGGTGTCATTTTAGCCAAATTTCAGATGGAAGATACAGTCATCAATTTTTATAAAGGTAAAAAGGTACTTGTGACCGGTGGTACAGGTACCATTGGTGCAGTTGTAGTAAAAAATTTGCTTGCATTGGGTGCCGATGTTACTGTTGTCTCTATTGATAAAGTTGAAAGAGTCAAAGCTGTTCTGGGGAACACTTCATTTTTCAGATGGGGTGATCTCAGAGATTATCAAACTTGCATGGATGTTGCAAAAGGTCAGGATTATGTTTTTCATTTAATGGCTGTCAAAGGCACAACCCAGACCGGTGTTTCCAAGGTTGCAAGTGCTTATGTGCCTTTTCTTATGTGTAATACTAATATGATGGATGCAGCCTTCAAGCGGGATGTAAGTAGATATATGTTTGTGGGGAGCATTGGACAATATCCTAATATTCCTATACGCCGTGAAGATGATGTATGGACTGGCCCTCCGCAAGCTAATGACCGTTATATGGGAATCGCCAAGAGGGCCGGAGAAGCCCAGGCCGAGACGTATCTTCATGAACACGGATGGGATGCTGTTAGGATTGTCAGGTTGTCAAACGTATATGGTCCTTATGATGATTTTGATGTTCGCACTGCTCATGTAATTCCTGCCTTAATCAGACGTATGGCTAATGGTGAAAATCCTGTACTGGTCGCAGGTGATGGTAGAGCAGTGCGTGATTTTATATATTCATATGATGCTGTAGCAGGGATGTTAATTGCGTTTGAAAAAGCACCTCCCTGTTTCCCAATTAATATAGGAAGCGGTAAAGGAGTCACAATCAAAGAGGTTGCAGAGACTATAGCGGATATCGTTCCTACTACGCCCAAGATACAGTGGGATTGTAGCAAGCCAACAGGAGATCAAATTAGAGTACTAGATACGCAACGCGCTAAAGAAATACTCAAATTTGAGACGAAAACTAACCTGAGAGATGGAATCAGTAAGACTATAGGCTGGTATTACTCTAATAAAGAAATTGCAGATATACGGGGTAAAGAATTACATGAGTGATGCACCGCGCCGTTGCCACGTTTCATTTTCAGAGCTATTGGACAGGTTATCGATAGCGCAGATAAAGGAAGTAATGCTTTCAGAGGAGAGAAGCAGCTATTCAGAGGAAATCAGGCGGATAATGCATGATATCACTCTTATTATAGAAGAAAATAATATTAAACCGACTGCACATTTTTTAAGATTAGTTATTGTTCTGGCTCAAATTAACTTGCATATATGGCATATTAAAGAAACGATGATGAAAAATAAGAGTCGTTTTGATGAATGCATGAAGCTCGCCCATCAACTAAATGGTATAAGAAATCAAGTAAAGAATATGCTTTTGGAAGAGTCAGGATTTATTGACGCTACTAAAAAGAGGACGAATGTCAATACGGATAATATTCAAGGATGGCATTTTAGCCTATGACTGATATGAGGCAATTTCAATTTTCTTTTGCTGATCTAATTGATCAACTTACAATTGATCAAATTAAGGAGGTTTTATTATCAGAAGAACAAGCCAAAAAGATTATTTCAGAAATTGAGCAACTGGAGCACGATATTGGCACTCTTTTACATAATAAAAATATTGGGTTAAAGGCCGAGTTTATAAGAATGGTGATATTGTTATCACAGATCAATCTGCATGTGTGGTATAACAAAGATGAAATGATGAGCGAACCAGATAACTACATAGAATTATTGAGATTTTCGCAAGATCTGAATAGTATGCGCAACCATATTAAGAATTTGATTATGGCAGCGATAGATGAAGCAACGCCTGCAAATAAACGATCCACTTTTTTCTCTGATAATAGCTCTTGGTATGTGCAAATATTAGCGAATTTGCGAAATGGAAAGTAATATTGAAATATTATCATTTAAAACTTTCTGATTTTGCCAGATTATTTCACGCGGAAAAGAGTGATTTTCCCGAAAAGTGCCGGAATATTATATCGAATAGCGACTTTTCTTATCATAGAATAGCCGCCGAACAGCGTGATGAATTGATTGTCCAGATACTTAAAAAGATTGATTCTGGCATCCTGACTATCTCCGGTCCAAGCAGGCAATCCGATTGGGAACACGGTTGGGCAGAGAATCTTCGCGAATTTACTAGAACTGGAGATACTTACTCTCTTACTCCAAAATTTATCCGCCATGATCAGCCAATAAGATTAGAAAATGATTATGTCGTTACTTCAAGTGAACGTTTTGAATTTGATTTCGTAGATGTCTTAAGACAGTGGCTATTTTTAAAATATTTTAAAAATGCTGCAACTATATATGAATTTGGCTGTGGTTCCTGTCAGCATATAGTATTGCTGGCTGAGATGTTTCCGGAAGCAAAAATAGTTGGTTTAGATTGGGCAAAATCCTCGATTGACATTATCAGCGCGCTGGTTAAATTAAAAAGGTGGAATATTGAAGGTCAATTATTCAACTTATTTGAACCTGACTCTACCTTAGCATTAAAGAGTGGGAGTGCTATTTTTACTGTTGGGACCCTGGAGCAGTTGGGCAATAATTTCGAGCCGTTTTTACAGTACTTATTATCAAATCCTGTATCCTTATGTATGCATCTCGAAACGATAAGGGAACTGTATGATGATAATTATCTTTCTGACTATTTAGCTATAAAATATGATAGCAAGAGAGGCTATTTAAATGGGTTTCTGCCCCGTCTGAAAGAATTGGAAAACCAACATCGAGTGGAAATAGTAAAAACGCAACATATCAAATTCGGTAACCTATACCATGACAGCTATTCTCTGGTTATTTGGAAACCGCATGCTTTGTAAAAAGTTAGGAAGTACCTCGGAAAAGATTTCGGCTGTTGGACAAGGGACGAATGGTGCGGGTCGACGGTCAACTGCTATCGCTGAATTAGTCAAACGGCGTATAGATGTATTAAAACTGGGGATTGATTTGGGTATGTCTTTTCTTGATACCGCCGAAAGCTATGAAGAAGGGCATGCTGAGGAAATCACAGGTAAAGCAATTAAAGGTATGCGCGATAAGGTTTTTATTGGTACCAAATTTGAACCCGGACACAAATTTCAAGGCATAATTAATGCAATAGAAGGCAGCCTGCGGCGATTAGGTACTGATTATATTGATCTTTATCAAGTTCATTGGCCTAACCCGGCAATTCCGATAAGTGAAACTATACTGGCGATGTCCAAGCTTATAGAACAGGGGAAAGTCAGATATATTGGCATGAGCAATTTTACACCAAATGAATTTGAGATTGCACAGTCATATTTTAAGCAGGGTCAAATAGTATCAAACCAGGTCGAATATAACCTTTATCATCGCTCTGCAGAAGCTGATATTATTCCATTTAGTGAAAGAAATAATTTCACAGTTATTGCCTATAGTCCGTTTAATCAAGGCAATTTTGCCATGGAAGACTCCAAACAACGCCTTCTAAATAGTATTGCTAAGAGGTATGAGATTAATGCATATCAGGTGATCTTAAGTTGGATAATATCCAGACCGACTGTGATTACGATCCCCATGACAATGAACGCACAACATGTTCGAGAAAATGCTGCAGCAGCGGATATCAAATTGCTTGAAGAAGATATACAGACAATCAACAAGACATTTATATCGGAGTGTCAGCTGATAGAAACCGACAGGATAAGAGTAATTAATTATGATATCGATGAGACTCATCCGATCTATACAACGTTAAAAGAGGCGATAGAAAACAAATTTAATATAAAGCCAAGCCCGGTAGACCTTGCGGCAGAAATCAACATGGAAACCATTTTAAAACCAGTCGAATTAATAGAGACCTCAGATAAATCCGGACAATATGATTATGATTTGGTTCATGGGAGGATAAGATTCTGGGCATGGGTAATTGCATATAATGGGAACAAGCGCATCCCTGCGATAATATTGGACTATACGGGAAGGGCAGATTAAAAAACTTTTAAAAAATAAGTTGATTGCATATTGAAATTAGATGAAATATATGATTTGGTAGGATGTTAAAAATAATTGATAACCGAGAAAATATTAAATAGTTTTAAAGACACAAATATCATAATTACCGGCGGTACTGGCCTCATAGGCAGGCAGG
>JAPLEC010000325.1 GCA_026391515.1 Bacteroidia bacterium
ACCGGTGAGGAGCCTGTAAATAAGTGTATCTTTTACACTTATTTTTTCTTTTCTGCAATAATGGCCGGTAGCTACAAAATCGCCTCCCAGCTTTCTGGCTTCATCAGCGAACGAATCAAACTTTATTTCCCTGTTGCACAGGACATCAGGATTTGGAGTACGACCTTTTTCGTATTCAGCAAACATGTAGTCTACTACACGTTTTCTGTAGGATTCGCTCAAGTCAACGAAGTGAAAAGGAATATCAAGTTTTTTAGCTACCATTTCGGCAAACATCAGATCATCCTCCCAGTGGCAGTCACTCTGGAGCAAGCCGGTTGTATCGTGCCAGTTCCTCATAAATAGACCCTCCACTTCGTATCCCTGATCCTTCAGCACCCATGCAGCAACACTGGAGTCGACACCGCCGGACAGACCAACTATAACTTTCTTTTTCACGTAGCAAAATTAGTAAAAATGGGTAACTTTAACCCAGTATGGAAACCGGCAAACTAACTAAATACAGCGCTTCTGCGGGATCTGGTAAGACCTTCCACCTGACTGCCAATTATTTAACCCACCTTTTCAGGTCAAAGGAAAACTATCGCAAAATACTGGCGGTAACGTTCACCAATAAATCTACTGCTGAGATGAAAAACAGGATTCTCGATCAGCTTTATATCCTGTCAACAGGAGGCGAATCTCTTTATCTTCCTGATCTTATAAAAACAACGGGAAAAAGTGAAGAAACTATCAGAGCTGATGCAGGTGAAATTTTGTTTTCGATTTTGCACGATTTCTCGAGGTTTTCGGTATGCACTATCGATGCTTTTTTCCAGAAGATCATCAGGGCATTCGCCAGAGAGTCAGGGCTTCATTCAGGATTCACTATAGAGCTGGATCACAGTATGATACTGGCATCAGCAGTTGATGAAATGATAGCATCATCAGCTGAAAATCCGGAACTGAAAAACTGGCTCAATGAATATGTTAACACAAAAATTGCTGAAGGGAAAAGCTGGAATCCGAAAAGTGAAATAATGAACCTTGCCGAAGAGATCTTTAAAGAAAGATTTAAGATCCTGTCACTTGATGAGAGAACAAAGCTGGAAGATAAGAAGTTTCTGCTGGCTTATATTGATAAAATCAAGTCAGTCAGATCAAAATTTGAAGAAGAACAGTCTGCATTTGGGAAGCAGTGCATGAATATATTCAGCGAATTTGGATTGACAGATGATATGTTTTATCAGAAGAGCAAGGGAATCCCCGGTTTTGTAAGATCTCTTTCCCAGGGAAATGTTGCAGCTCCAAACAGTTATGTCAGGGGAATCCTTGAAGAGCCTCCGAAATGGTCGACGAAGACCCAGGCTCCTGAACTTAAGAATTCAATTGCAAAAGGACTTGATAAAATCCTTGAAAAAGCTATCAGGTATTACGACGAAAATATCGTGAATTATAACAGCGCAGGTGAAATTCTTTCAAACATATATGCACTGGGAATATTGTCGGATATTTTAAACAAAGTCCGGATAATAACCTCCGCTGAAAACAGCTTTCTTATTTCGGATGCCGGAGAGCTGCTTACACTTATTACAGGAGGAGATCAGGCACCTTTCATTTATGAGAAGATCGGGAACAGGTACGAAAATTATCTGATCGATGAGTTCCAGGATACATCCATGCTGCAATGGAATAATTTTCTCCCGTTAATTGAAGAAAGCCTGGGACGAGGTAAGGATAATCTTGTCGTAGGAGATGTGAAGCAATCGATTTACAGGTTCAGAAACAGCGACTGGCAGATACTTGGAAAAATCATCGACAGACAGTTCGCAGATGACAGACTGGTTAGCAAACCTCTGAAAACAAACTGGCGAAGCCGTTCAAACATAATCAGGTTCAATAATTCACTTTTCTCGGTAATACCTGACCAGATCGATAAATTATTTCCGGAAGAGCTTCTGAGTGTCAGCTTTAAAAAACTCTATTCTGAAGCGATTCAGGATGATCCGGTAAAAAGCAGCAGCGGGTATGTAAGGCTGGATTTTATTGACAATGATTATGAAGAAAACACCGGCGGGGGGAACAAATCGGGAAAGAAAATATCAGTAAAATGGGAGGATAAAGTTCTTGAGATGCTTCCATCGGTCATTGAGCGTTTTCAGAATAAAGGTTATGGAGCATCAGATATAGGTATTCTGGTCAGGGACGGTAGAGAAGGTACGGCAGTCCTTAACAGGATGATTCAGTATAGCAACAGCTGCACACCTGAACAAAGAAAGAAATATAATTATAATATAGTATCAGATTATTCACTGGTACTTTCCAATTCGCCTGCTGTAACCTTTATCATAGCCGTGCTCAAAGTGCTTAACGATCAGGAAGATATGATAAGCAGGGCAGAGATGTTGAGATTTTACCTTCAGGCAACCGGAGCAAAAAATTCAGAAAATGTTCCACTGTTCAGTAAGATACTAAAAGAGAGCTCTCATGGCCTCTTTCCGGAAGGCATGGAAAAATTCCTGAGTAAATGTATGCAATTACCGCTTTTTGAAACAGTGGAAAATATCATCAGCTTTTTCGGTCTCGGAAATTATTCATGGAATGTTGCTTACCTGAATACTTTTCAGGACTGCATATTAAATTTTGCTGGAACTAAAAACGCTGATTTTCAATCATTTCTGGACTGGTGGGAGCTGACGGGAAATAAAAATTCGGTTGTTCTTCCTGCAAACCAGGATGCTGCAAAAGTTTATACGATCCACAAATCAAAAGGGCTTGAATTTAAGGTGGTCATCCTCCCATTCCTTTCATGGAATGATGATCATAATACTTATCATCGCCCTATAATATGGGTGAAACCCGATACTGCTCCGTTTAATGATCTGGGTATTGTCCCGATCCGATATAAAAGAAATCCACCGGAATCAATTTTTACCAATGTTTACATGCAGGAAAAATATTCTGCTTATCTGGATAATCTGAATCTCCTCTATGTTGCCATGACCAGGGCCAAAGATGCAATTTATGGATTTGTCCCCGAGCAGCCTGATACAAACAGCGGCATTGCAAGGATTATAAAAGATGCGCTTTTTTCAGATGAAAATCCTGCCGGTAAATCAGGAATGATACTTCACCATAGTTATAATGATGAAGAAAAGATATTTGAATTTGGTAAGATTCCTGAAATGCCAGGGCTGCCTGCAGAAAATAAGGATCTTGTTTCTCTGAATTATACTGTCACTCAGCAGCCTGAGTCTCTGAAGCTAAAGCTGCACGGGGAAAATTATTTTTTAACCGGCAGGGAAGCGGTAACACAAAAGATCAACTATGGTAAGCTGATGCATGAGGTGTTTGAAGGCATTAATGCTTCCGGGGATATACCGGCTTCGGTAAAAAAACTTGTTTATGAAGGGAAGATTCCGGAATCTGAATCAAAACCATTGGAGGCCAGACTTAGTACTCTGATTTCGGTGCCCCCGGTCTCCGAATGGTTTAAACCCGGTAATAAAGTGCTGAAAGAGACTGAAATACTTTTACCTTCAGGTGTTACTAAACGACCTGACAGGGTAATATTAGCTGATGGTAAAACTGTGATCATCGATTTTAAATTCGGTGAAGAGAATGAACATTATGCTGAACAGATGAGGCAGTATCGTAATTTATTGAGCGAAATGGGATACCAAAAGATTGAAGCTTTTCTCTGGTACGTCGATAAGAATAAAATAGTCAAAGCCTGATGTCTCCGGATAAAAAAAATGAAAGTAAATTTCCATGGGGACATTACCGCAGGTTCAATGCCTATTCAAATTATTTCAGGAAATTATATGGTGCCAGAGTTCAGAAGGTCTCGATCGATGCAGGCTTTACGTGCCCAAACCGTGATGGTACAAAAGGGAATGGGGGGTGCACATATTGTAATAACGACGCTTTCAATCCTTCTTATTGCTCACCTGAAAAATCTGTTACAAAACAGATAGAGGAGGGGATAAGGTTCCATAAATGGAGATACCGGGAAGCAAACTCATATCTTGCTTATTTTCAGGCCTATTCGAATACTTATGCTCCGGTTGAAACTTTGAAACGACTTTACGAAGAGGCACTTGGCTATCCGGGAGTAATCGGGCTGATAATTGGTACCAGACCCGATTGTATTGATCAGCAAAAGCTTGATTATCTTAAGGAACTATCACATAAGTGTTATCTGGCCGTGGAGTATGGCATAGAATCGTGCTATAATAAAACACTGGAAAAGATTAACAGGAAGCATACATTTGAAGATGCTGAAGATGCTGTCAGAGAAACGGCAGCACTTGGTATCAATACAGGAGCGCATTTTATTTTCGGATTGCCAGGTGAAATGAGGGAAGAGATGATGGCTGAAGCAGAAATAATTTCCAGGCTGCCTTTGAAAACCGTAAAATTTCACCAGCTTCAGATAATCAAAGGTACAGTCATGGAATCTGAATTCAGGAATAAAAGATCTGATTTTCAGTTATTTTCATGGGATGAGTACATGGAATTCTTTGTAAGCTTTCTTGAAAGATTGAATCCGTCGATCGTGGTTGAAAGATTTACCGGTGAAGCTCCGCCCCGGTTCTTAACCAGAAAGGAATGGGGTATAAAAAGAGCAGACCAGATTGTAAACCTGATAGAAAAACGACTTGAAGAGCTTGATACGTGGCAGGGGAGATTATATAAGAATGCCTCTCCCTAAATCCCTCCCCTGGAATTTAACTAACCCTACCCCCAACCCCTTCCCTTAAATTTAAGGGAAGGGGAGTAAATAATTGATAAATAGATACTTCACTCCCTCCCTTAGTCTTAAGGGAGGGAGATGGAGGGAGGGTTAAAATTTATTTTAAGGGAAGGAGTCGGAGGATGGGTTTAGAAATAAAGGATTAGTTACTGCAGAATTTAGTAGTTTACTTAATAATCAGTTTTATCGTTTCCCCTTTCCTGATTTTTACAGGAAATCCGTCATGCAATTCATCACCGTTGATTACTTTATCTTTTAAGGCTTTACTGGTACTTATTGTATAAATCTTTTCTTTTTCCACAGTAAAATATTCAGGGAACTGGTTAATCCTGGGCCAGTCAAAAGGCAGGTGCATATATTCAGAATGTCGCTTTTTGTCAAACATAACCTTGCCTTTCCAGCCTGATGCTGAGGTAATTGTAAGATAAAGTGTATTGTCCTTTAGCACACCCCCGATTTGCAGGTCATCCCTCCATGGCAACAGGTAAGCTCCGCCTGTCTTCCACAGGCAATACATAATCGTTGTTCTTGCAAAGTTCCCGTCGCCATGCCAGCCTTCAATAATTCCTGACGGTTTCTGCATATTCCACATTACTTTTATTTCGCTGTTTATCCACTCACTGGCTGAGGGAACAGGTTCCCTTGCATATAGATTAAGAGCACCTTCAATTGCATCAGCATATCCATCCTGACTGGTGCCTTCCCATGCAAAATTTTTATATTTTTTGTTGAGAACATCCAAAGCTTTTAAAACAGGCTCTCTGTATTTTTCAATTTTATCCAGCAGATATACAGTGTAATAACCGTTAAGAGTGTAACCAAAATTATCGGCAATACCGTCATTGACCGGAATTCCTTTTACAGGATCAATAGAATTATAAAATAATCCGTCTTCGTTACGTCCGACTTCAAGAATCCTGTCAAGCATGGCATAGATAGGAGCTTTGTAAATCTCTTTCTTTGACGGCTCGGCAAATGTAACTGTTGCGTAAAGCTCGCAGAGACCTGAGACAATCTCGCATCCGTGATCTCTGAGACGTAAGACTTTAAAATTATTAGTCGGATGATTATTTCCAAGCAGGTAGTAGTCGCCAAGCCTTTCTGCCCATTCGAGATATTTCTTTTCTCCTGTGGTCCAGTAAATACGCGAAAGGCTTTGGAGCATATCGCCATTTACTTCAGGATTGTCGGAGCAGATATTCCCATATGGAGTCTTGACCGGCGCATATTTCCAGATATCGTCAAGAATAGCAATCAGTCTTTCAGACCATGGACTCGGGCCAAGCCATTCTGTCAGCGGGATTAGTCCATCTTTTATATATTCGGCAGATCCGAAGATTATTTCATCGAGCAAAGTATCGCTTGTTGCAAATCCTTTTTTTGAAAATGAATAAGTGTCGGGCATATTTCCGATCCGTGATGTTAATCTCTTTTCGGTTTCAAGCATTTCTTTCATTTTTCCATCGAAAATATTCCTGTCAAGCAGTGCAGAGGTCAGCACCATGAAAGGATAATTATCTGCTGCACAGTCTTTTGCATTCCAGATATCTTTGCTTATACTGTCATTGATATTCCGAGGAATTAAGCCTGTGGCTGAATCAGCAAGCCCAAGCCAACCATCCAGGTACTTCAGGCAGCGATTATAACCTTCGTTTACTGTAACACCATTTTGAGAGGCCTGCCGGAACAGATCTTCCTGCTCAGAAGTAAATGATCTTTGCTGTTTACATGAAACCAGTGACAAAGCCAAAAAGGTAATGAACACAACAATTTCAGATCTTCTCATTTGTAAGGATTTTTAGTTAAGTAAATATATTCACTTTAAACCATTAAAGAACTTCCTTTTTGTTAATTTTGAAATGCTGAACTGACCGCATGACTGCATGACTGCAAGACAATATTATGGAATACTTCCTTGAACGAATAGCAAAATTGCTTTACACTGAGAATGGCAACAAGCTCAACACCCATTGTCTTGTTTTCCCAAACCGGAGAGCTGGTTTGTTCTTCAAAAAATATCTTGCTGCCGAGCTGGTCAAGCCCGTATGGACTCCTGCTGTGATGACAATAAATGATCTTTTCAGGTCATTATCGCCTTTTCAGCTGGCTGAAAATGAAATTCTTCTTTTTGAGCTCTATAAAATTTATCGTTCGATACGAAAGACAGAAGAAAGCTTCGACGATTTTTATTTTTGGGGAGACATGCTCCTGAACGATTTTGATGATGTCGATAAATACCTTGCCGATGCTTCAAAATTGTTTCAGAACGTTCATGATTTAAAGAAGATAGATCAGCAGTTTGGAGGCCTTACAAAAGAACAGATTGAAATAGTGCAAAGATTCTGGATGAATTTTAATCCGGAAAAGCCCACTGATGAAAAATCAAAATTTGTCAGCATCTGGTCAATCCTGGACAATCTTTATGATGGATTCAGAAAAACATTAAATAAAAAAAATATTGCATACGAAGGAATGATCTTCAGAGATGTTGTTGAAAATCAAGATATTAATGGTTTGATTGGGAATAAGTGGGAGATGGTGCATTTTATAGGATTCAATGCATTAAACGAATGTGAAAAAATATTAATGCTTAAGCTGAAAGAAGATGGTAAGGCAAGGTTTTACTGGGATTATGATAATTCCTATATCAAACCAAACAAGCTGAATTCAGCCGGATTTTTCTTAAGAGATAACCTGAAAATTTTCGGAAATGATATG
>JAPLEC010000338.1 GCA_026391515.1 Bacteroidia bacterium
CGGGACGCCAAGATCCAGTTCCTGGAATCCTTTGTCGGCAGGCTTGAGGTTAAGTATTAATATAAGAGTATCTATCTCATTTACAGAAACTTTTCTAAAATTAAAATCCGCTCCTTTTCTGGTCCAGATTAACAAATCACCAAGTCCGGTTTCAAACTGACTGATACCAAATTCATCAGTTGGAACCAGAGCAAGCGGATAAAATTCAGCACAGTTGTAAAGCAGATATTCGACAAGGGCATCTTTAACAGGTATATTATTCGTATCTAAAACCTTTACATTAATCTGTTTTGTAACGGCATATTTTGAAAGATTATTTACATCGGAATAATTTCTATAACAGGCAGTTGTATTTTCCTGTCCATACTTCGCACCGAATGACTTTGTATTTATCAACATTGCACGTCTGGCTGGTTCAGTAAACCAACCCCTGTCAAGAACTGGTTCAGGTTCACAGGCTCCCATATAGTACCATTTGCCATCTATCCACACCTCCACCCAGGCATGATTATCATCGCTATGTGCCCAGCGTGGTGTGTAAACCTGGCGTGCAGGAATGCCGGCGGTTCTTAATGAGGCCACGGTAAAAGTTGATTCTTCTCCGCATCTTCCCCGGGCTGAAAGAATTGTACTAACAGGTCCGGAGGTACGTATATCGGAAGGTTGATAAGTCACTTTTTCGTGGCACCAGTGATTAATCTCGAGAGCAGCGTCTCTAGCATCCATTCCTTTCACTCTGCCTAGAATTTCATCGTAGTAGGCAATTCTGAATGAATCGAGGTTTTCGTTATTTATTCTATAAGACAAAACATAATGAAGAAAAATTTCTTCCGGGATACTTTTTCCCCAGGATGACTCTTTTCTTGTTTTTAGTGCAATATTTGCATTTGCCAGGGAAAAATCTCCATTATAATCAGCCAGATCACTTAGTGGCATATATGCGAAGAGAAACTTAAGAGCTTCTTCCTGCTGAAGTGAAAGACCAGATCCAAAAACACTGAATAGATTATCTTTCCTGTTTTGAGCAAGATGTTCCCGTTCCTTAAATGAAGATTCCACTTTAGAACGGTATTCCCTATTATTAATAAGGTGGTTTCCTGAACAACCACTAATTAAAATTATTGCACGGGCTAATAAATGGTTAAATGATTTTTGCATTTTTAATTTATAATGTCCCGCAAGATTGTCTGATAATAAGTTCCGGAGCCATATTGACCTGGCGCTTATATTTTCCTTTGCCTGCATTTTTTACTTCTGTCCATATCATATTAGCAACTTTTAATGCCATTCCTGACAATGGCTTCTTAAGACTTGTAACAGGTGAATGCATAAGGTCAAATCCGATACCTTCCTCCATTGAAATTAATGCAATATCCTGGGGGACTCTGATTTTCTTCTTCTGAAGTGTGGACATCACTGGATAAACAAGATCAGCATGCATAATCACAAGTAATTCTGAACGATAAGGAGGGCGGAGTAATTTTTCAATAAAAGAAAAAT
>JAPLEC010000177.1 GCA_026391515.1 Bacteroidia bacterium
ACCAACAAGAATTGATTTAAGCTTTTCCAGAGTAGACTTAGCCTGATCATCCAGTTCGTAACTGTCAAATTCAAAAAGAATATTCTTAATTGTCAGGAAGCTGCCTTCAGCGACTTCTTCAGGCGTCAGAGACGCGTTTACCACCATATAATGGCTCAGAAAATAAAGTGGGAGAGCTAAATTAATTTTTTCAGTTTTATAACCGGGATGACTTACAGAAAGTTCATAATCGCCAGGTTTAATATTAAAAGTATATGTTCCATCTCCATTTACTGAAACCTGTTTAGGTAATGTTTTTTTATCGACATCTGTTACATTCATGACAACTTTTGCCGGGTCAATAACCATTCCATCCTTCAAAGTCACTGCTCCTTCAACTTTTGTAATCTCATCGGCAGGATTTATTGCCACAAGGGAGTAAATGTTTTTTGTCTGACTTTTATCATCATAACGACTGGCTACAAAACCTGGTGCATTGTTATTAAGGATGAAAAAAGTATTCTCATCAGTTGTATTAAAAGCAAAAGGCATTCCGACAGGATTTGTCCAGTAATTATTTTTATTGATCGATCTGAAAACATCATAACCCCCCATGCTTACATGTCCTTTAGAACTGAAGATCAGAGCATTATTGGCAGGATCAAAAAATGGAGTATCCTCATCATAGGCTGTATTTATCACCTCTCCGCAGTTGACAGGATCATCCCATGTCCCATCCTCTTTTCTGATTGAATACCAGATGTCGAGTTCTCCAAATCCACCGGGTCTGTTGCTTGAGAAATAGATTGTATTTCCATCAGGAGTAATAAAACCGTGAGATTCCCAATATACAGAATTTATAGGTTTCCCCAGGCTTTTTATTTTGGTCCATGAGGTGTCTTTTCTCTGGCAGAGGTACAGATTACCGTCACCGCCGTCATCCATATACAGTATGAGATTCTTTCCGTCGCCGGTTATTGAATTTGAATAGAACCTGTCGTAACCTCCGAGCTGTTTTGTAATATCAACAGGGATCTCCCATTTATCTCTTTTATAAGAGCATAGGATCTTAGTTTTTCCTTCACTTTTCTGTGTAAAAATAAAAACAGAGTCATTTTTTGCCAGGACAGGATTGCATGCCCCCGGGTAATCTTTCAACCAGGGAATAAAGAAGTTCGATATTATGGTTAAAGGTCTCTTTTTTAGTTCCAAAGCGTACCTGCAATCACCGATCTGTGTGTCAATAAAATCCACTTTAGTAGGATCGCTATCACCAAGCTTCTTTTTTACATCATAATAAAGCGTAATGGCTTTTTCGAGACTGTCATTTTTATGATATGCAATAGCAAGGTACATGTATGTATCCAAAGGAGCCTTTTCGCCACGTTGCTCATATTCCTTTTCAGTGCTCACAACATTTGCCGAAGCAATCTTCAGAAGCCTGAGTGCTTCGGAGGCTTTACCATCTATATTCAGGTAACAGATTCCAAGCTTGGCAGCAAGGTTTGCATTGTCGGGATACGACTGCACCAGTGGCTCATATAAGCTTGCAGCCTTTTCATAATCCTCATCATAATAGTAAGAAATATCAGCTTCCTGAAAGGCTCTGTTATATTCCTTTTTTTGTGATTCCTGAGAAAGTAGTGGAGTAAAGCAGTCTGTGATGAAGAGAATGAGTAGAATTCTTACATAAAGACGATTCATTATTTAGATACTTTTTTAATGAAGATTTGATCGGGATAACCTTTCCTCATCAATTCCGACCTCCACGCAGAGGCTTCTTCCCTTGTAGCAAAACGTCCTGTAATGTACCTGAAGAATTTATCAACATCATTGTACATTACTTTCATATCAGAAATGTGCTTGAAATAGCTGATATCAACAGGCTTATAAAGAGCCATTACCTGAACGGTATAATAGAGTACATCAGAGTCCTTAATGCTTGCATCGCCAACCGCATTTACCTTCATATTTTTAATCAGGATGCTGGTATCAATTGCAGCAACAGTAGGTATTTGAGAAAGATTTATTTTTTCGTATACAACCGGTTTAATAAGAGATGAGTCCCTTTTTAATGTAACATCAAGAGTGACAGATAATTCAGGATTATCCGTGATTATGGTTGTATCGATAGTCTGGGGAAAATATCCGTCACCGGAGTACACAAGCTTAAATTGACCGGGAGCTACATTAAAACTATATAATCCTGAGGTTTTATCTGGTGCACCTCTGTATAAAGTATCTCCGGAAGCTTTATTGAGGATATTAATATTATACTTTTTATTAGCAGCTAAAGCTGTATCATTTAGATTGAATTTCCCGTTAATCTCATAAATCTGATTGACGTCCAAGCCTCCAAGACCAAGATAGAAAATGTCTCTTTTCTTGTAATCGGTTTTTATCGAATAATATGCGTTTGTACCATTATTGGATGGCTGGAAGAATTTATCGTCATCTGTCGAATTAACAGGGAACCCAAGGTTTTGAGGCTTTTTCCATTCATTCCCGAATCTCTGACTCTTATAATTATCATACCCTCCTATTGAATTATGCCCTTCAGAACAAAAATAGAGAACAGAGTCATTCTGAGTTATAAAGGGATCATCTTCATTATATGCTGTATTGATTGTTGTTCCAAGATTGACAGGTACACCCCAGTCGCCCGAACCATCCTTCTCCGAGACATAAATATCCAGCCCACCCTGACCTCCATCTCTGTTACTTGTAAAATAGAGCTTTTTACCATCTGCTGAAACTGAAGCATGGGACTCATAAAACTTTGTATTGATATTCCTATTAAGTTTTACAATTGGAGTCCATGAGTCATTTACATATTTGGACAAATAAATATTCCCGTCATAATCATCAGTTTTATACAGATATAACTCAGTTCCGTCATTATTAAGAGAGCAGGATGAGCAGTCTTCCCCGGCATTTATCTGGGATGTAATTTCAACAGGTGTCTGCCACTTGCCTCTGATTTTCTTTGAGAATAGAATTACATTAACGAGACCTCTGCGTTCGGTATAGACTATTGTATTACCATCAAAGCTGACTGCAGGATTTTCATTCATTGAGCCCTGACAAAATTCTTTTCCAAGAATTTTCTTGCTCATTGCAACAGGATTTTCCTCGACCTTAATTGCATTGTTGCAGGCTTGAATCTGTTGATCGACAAAGGAAAGGTTTTCCATTCCGCCTTTACCTTTCGTTTCACTTGCAAGCTTGTTAAATGTTTGAAACGTATTGAAACTTTTTTCCAGCTCATTATTGATCATATAAGCTTTCGCGAGAGAGAAATAAGCATCGAGAGGAGCTTTCTTTTCTTTAAAAGATGCGGTTTTTGCACTGTAATTGGCATTCTTTACTGCTTCCTCAAGATATGGTATCGCTTTTTCTTTTTCATCCGGAATGTTCAGGTAACATGTTCCGATTTTGTATTTAATATTCAGATTATCAGGGCTGTCAAGCAAAATGTACAGCTGATTAGCCAGTTCATAATCTTCGTACAGGAAGTATGATTCAGCCTGTTTAAAGATTTCTTGTAACTCTTTTGATGATTGAGCTGAAGCAGCTGCAGAGAAAATTATCAGAGTCAATAGCTGCAACCGGAGGCGGAAAAATATTTCTCTGAAATTTTTCATCATAACAAATATAATACTTTTTATATATGAAAAGCCCGTTAAACCGGCTTAATTTACTTAAAGGTTATCTTGTAAATATCCTCTTTCTCTGACTCTTCTGATTCTTTATATATTGAATAATAGCCCGACCTTCCATTTGCAACAGGCATGAAGAAAATATTGTCGTCAGGTGTGTTCAGAGGATAGCCAAGGTTTTCCGGCTGGTTCCAAAGGTTATTCGACTGAAGATCAGACCTGAATAAATCATATCCTCCCATGTTTTTATGACCCTGCGAACTGAAAAAAAGTGTTTCCCCGTTATTTATCAGGAAAGGGCGGTCTTCATTGAATGGTGTATTAATTTCTGGTCCCAAATTTACCGCCGGTCCCCAATCACCATTATTTTTTTTGGAAAGATAAAGATCAAGCCCCCCGAATCCACCGGGTCTGTCTGAAGCAAAAATCATCTGACTTCCATCATCAGAAATAAAACCATGGGATTCCCAGTATTTTGTATTTATATTTTTATTGAGTTTGACTGTCGGGGCCCAGCTGATTCCATCGAATGTGCTTGTATAAATATCGCTGTTGAAATTGTCATCCTTTGAAAGGAATAAGACCTTTCCATCCGAGGAGAGGCATGAAATGTACATATCTCCGTCTGACAGAAGTTCGGGTGTAATATTTACCGGTGTAGTCCACTTGCCGTTGACAAGTTGTGTCAACATTATAGCATCGTAGAATTTTAATGAAACCATATAAGCAAATGATTTTCCATCGGCTGATATGACAGGATTAAAATTTGACTTCTCATCATTAAAGGGAGCCCCTATATTCTCTTCTGTATAGGATACAGGTTTTGACATTAATTCTTTTGCATCATTGCATGATTTAATCTGTTGATTGATAAAATCATGATTCTCACGGTCATCCGGAAGAAGTGTCCCTGAGAATTTATTGAATGCCTCCTTTGCATTATCGAATTGATAATTAATCAGATAAGCTTCGCCAAGTTCATAGAGTGCGTCGTAAGGTGCAGTCACCTGGTTAATTGTTCCTTCTTTATATTTAGCTGATACATTTTTTGATGCAGCTTCGAGATAATCTATTGACAGGTTCTTTTTCCCATTGATATTAAGATAACAAACTCCGATTCGATATGCAACATCTGCATTCTCAGGTACCTTTTCATAAAGCTGCAGATAATAAGGAAGGGCATCAGAATAATCTTCATTCATGAAAAAATATTCAGCTTCAATAAAAATATCCTGAAGTGTTTTTAATTGCTGTGCAATGAGGGAATATGGTAAAGCTGATATTAAAAGCAAAAGGATAATTCTTCTGCACATAACTATTGGTTTTGCTAACAAATTTAGAAAAAAATTAGCAACAGAAAAATGATCAGGATTTTATTTTAAAAGAGATGGCCGGTGAAAGCCGGCCATCTTAATCAATTTTTCTTCTTGTCTTTGTCCCGTTTTCTTTTGTAAAAGAAGATGAAGATAAGTAATCCGGCGCCAATCAGTAACCACAGGTACCACAGCTTTTTACCTTTTGCTTCAACCATATTTAATTTAATGGTATCTGCCGTAATATCTTTAGCACTTATAAGATTAGCAAGGCTGTTAAAGAGTGTTTCAACAGAAACATTTCCCTTATTCTTATTATTTAGCAAGAACAGAATTAAATCTGATGGCGTTTTAATACTTTCCTTTCTGAGATTCAGTGAATTAACCCACGAACGCATCGGTTCTTCCGAATTATCGGCAAGGTCTTTAATGAAATTGTCAATATTAGTACCTGGTGTAGTGCTGATAGCAGCAAAAATTTTTGCCAGCTGTTCATCAGTCAGACCCTGATTAACAGATTCATTATAAAATGTCTGCAGCCAATCTCCGGCCTTTTTAATTCTCTTTTCATCGGTTGATCTTACTGCCTGCTGAATAAATGCACCTGATTCAGAATTTTGACTGTATGCCAGAATCTTCTCTCTCAGCAGATCAATCTTGGGATCTGTTCCAATGAGAATATCACGTGCCAGGTTATTCAGAGCTTCCGGTGTTATTTTGCCATTGGTCATTGATGAAATATATTCCTGTAACCCGGTCCATTTCTTAAGATTCAGCTTATAGATATCGATATCACCCAGGATCTTCTTTATTTCACCATCTGAATATTTTGCCATTATATCTACAGCAGCCTGGGTGAGGACATTATCGCTAACTGCGACCTTAAGTGCAAGCTTATCAACCTCTTCAGGACTTATACTGCTTTTTGCGGCATTATCTTTAACAAATGATATAACATCATCCACTTTCCCGAACTGATGTTTTTGAATTTCATTTATATCAATGAAATTTTTTAATTTATCATCCGCCCTGTTTCTAAGCATTTCAGCAAATGCAGCAACCTGTTTTTTGGCAATGACCCTTGTATATTCAGGCCTTACAACCGGTTGTGATGTAACACCTTGCTCCCTGGTTATAAAGACATCTGTTGATGTGATATTGCTGAACCTGTCGGTTAACTTAAATGTAACTTTATTATCTCCGGGATGAGGGACCATTTTATAAATAAATGTCGAATCCGATATTACAAATTGTTCAGTGGATATCAGCGAATCACCTATCCAGTGTTCAACTGTAAGAAGTGATCCCGGTTCAACATTAAGAGGAAAAGCAATAGTATCTCCTTTAGTAACTGAAATGTTCTTATTGCTTTCAACATTCAGATCAGCCACAAAGTCTGTTTTTGGCAAGATTGTTCCCGGCAGAACAAAAGTATCCGACGGGTTTGAAATATCCAGATCAAGATTCTTTTTTACTGTTTCACTGTACGGAGACTCATATGTGATTTCATAGTTCCCCTGTGGAAGCTCAATTTCATATTCACCCGTTTTAGGGTTGGAATAGACAACTATTTTCTGACTGGGATTTGCAATATTCGTAGCAGTGACCTTTACACTATCTTTGAGATTGAATATTTGATCTGCAACTTTTACCAACCCCTTGATTATAAATTTCCTGGGGTGATCCTTATTAAATATTTCAATCCGGTATATATCAGAAAGTCCGTAGCCTCCTGTATCAATAAATGCATAATAAGCCTGATATCCGTCATTTACAGGATCAAAGAAAAGGTCGTCATCTGTAGAATTCAGAGGATATCCGACGTTAAGCGGCACAGACCACTCTCCGTTATCAAGAAGTGTCGAATAAAAGACATCATAACCACCCATGTTGAAATGCCCGCTTGAGCTGAAAAACAAAGTCTTATCGTCGGCGCTAAGGAACGGGGTGTCTTCATTATAAATGGTATTTATTACCGGACCGAGGTTTTTTGCAGGTCCCCATGCATTTCCGGTGTCTCTTTCAGACACATAGATATCAAGACCGCCGACTGTACCTTTCCTGTTGGAAGTGAAATAAAGCTTTTTCCCGTCATGAGATATGGTTGCATGCGATTCCCAGTACTTGGTATTAATATTGTCATTCAGCTTTACAATGTTTGACCATTTTTCATTATTTATTCTTTTGGTTACATAAATATTCCCATCGTAATCTTCACCACGGCGGTAAATATACAGCTCTTTGCCATCGTTGGAAAGTGATGTGGCAAAGTTACCTTCCTCCTGTCCAAATCCCAGATCCGGAATGATGTTTACCGGTTCAGCCCATTTATCATTAACTCTTTTAGAATATAAAATTTGCAGCTGAAATGGTGATTTCCTATTATATACCATCGAATTCTGATCGCCTGAGACTACAGGGTTTATGTCAGCGTATTGAACATTAATAAGATTTCCGAGGTTTGTTTTCCTGATATACAACGGTTTTTTCATCAATTCCTGAGCATTCTTGCACGATTTAATCTGCAGGTCGACAACAGCAGTATCATATACTTTCGGATCCAGGTTTTTTCTGAAAAGCTCATATGTTTCAATGGCTTTATCCAGCTGATTATTAATTCTGTATGCATTTGCCAGGTAGTAGAGAGCATCATGCGGTGCACCCTTTTCACTGAATTTTCCCTCTTTATATTTCGGATTAATATTTTTTACAGCATCCTCAAGATAGGCTATTGCTTTATATTTTTCACCCTGCTTGAAAATATAACATTGCCCAATCCTGTATTTTATATTTGAATTGTTTGGATAAGATTTTATAAGCTCCTGGTATTTTGCTAATGCTTCTTCATATTCCTCAAATAAAACGTACCCTTCAGCTTGGACGAACTTCAATTTATTTTCTATTCTTGCCTGGGGGAACAAATTATTACCAATCAGAAAAACCAGTAAAAACGTAATCAGGGTAAACTTTTTCATCATCTTAATACAGGTATAATTAGATATGAAAGAACCTCGGTTTTAAGCTTAATAAATCCAACTTTCGGTTCTGTTCAGGTACTGAGGCTCTAAATTTTTCTGTTTCAAATCTTAAAGGCACTAATATAGCAGAAATATTAGAAAAAAGGGTAAATTTTTTTATTCCTTTTTTATTAACCGCTGCAAAATATTTGCTAAACCTGAATTTTGTTAGATGAAATTCAGAACAGATATTGTTGAAGAATCAGGATAATATTATGTCGGAAGAGTAATTTTCAAGAATATTCTTTATCCTGTTCAGGAACTTTCCTGCAAGTGCACCATCAATCACCCTGTGATCATAGCTTAATGACAGTATCATTATTTGCCGGATTGCTATGACATCACCATCAGGTGTTTCAATGACAGCCGGAGTTTTTCTGACTGCACCCGTGCCAAGTATTGCGGCCTGGGGCTGATTAATAATGGGAGTCCCTGCAAGGTTGTTATAACTTCCAAAATTCGTTATTGTAAAGGTTCCTCCTGTTATTTCATCGGGTTTTAGCTTATTGCTCCTTGCCCTTTCTGCAAGGTCATTGACACTCTTGGCAAGCCCTGTAAGATTTTTCTCATTTGCGTTTTTTATTACAGGAACAATAAGATTACCATCAGGAAGGGCAGTGGCCATACCGATATTTATATTTTTCTTTTTGATAATATTATTTCCATCGACAGAAATATTAATCGTCGGGAATTCATGAAGTGCTCTGGCTGCAGCGTCAATAAAGATGGGAGTTAATGTAAGCTTCTGTTTTTCAGCTGCATAGAATTTTTCCTTGATTGAATTTCTCCAGTTTACAAGCCTTGTTACATCAGCATCAATAAATGAAGTAACGTGAGGTGAGGTTTTTTTCGAAAGCACCATATGATCGGCGATGAGCCTGCGAACCCTGTCCATCTCAATTACTTCATCCTTCCCTGATTTCTTATCAGTCTCACTCTCCTCCTTAACTGTTTCCGGAGCCGTTCCAATGGCAGAAACTTCTTCTTCTGACCTGGTCTCTATAAGTTTGAGAATATCATTCTTTGTGATCCTTCCGTCCATTCCTGTTCCGTTGATTTTGTCAAGCTCATCATAGCGTATATTTTCACGTGCAGCAATACTTCTTACAAGCGGTGAAATGAATTTCCCCAATGGTGTCCTGCTTTTCATTGAGTGCGATAAAACCTCAACCTCCTTATTCTCATTTCTTATTTCTTCAATAGCCTCCCTGATTCTGCCGATTTCTTTGCTTATCAGTTCTTTTTCTTCCGGTGTGGCTGTTGTATTCTTTTCAATAACAGCAATTGTCTCTCCGACTTTTATGACAGAACCTTCTCTGGCAATGATTGATACAATAGTTCCATCGACAGGTGACGGAACCTCAGAATCAACTTTATCTGTGGCAACTTCAACAAGAGGATCATCCTCCCTGACTGAAGCGCCCTCGGTAATCAGCCATTTATTTATAGTTGCTTCGATTACTCCTTCCCCCATTGCCGGAAGTACGATATTCATTGTTGCCATTGCTTCTTAACCATAATAACCCAACCACTTAACAGTTTAAATCAAAAAATGTTCAGGGAATGAAACAGGAAAGCAGAAATCAACCGAAAAGATTCTTAATTCTGTCAATAATTCTTGCTGAAAAGGAAGTCCGGCTGAATAAAATTATATCCTCTTTCGGATTAACATATCTGCTTCCGAGAATATAACTTTCATCAGCAGATGCTATTCTTATTTTGATATTAAAATCAGATATAATATGCATAGAATCAATTACTTGTGAAGCACCTAGATTATGGGTAGTAAAAATTATCTCTTTGATTTTATTAATCCTGATTACTTCCCGTATCTGTTCAATATTGCCAAGCACCTCCTCCTTCATATCATCCTGCCTGATGCTTATTCTTCCTGCTATTCTGTTCCTGATTCCCAATGATAACATCAGATCCTTAACTCTTGAATATCCTTCAGAATCAGATACGATTACGGTTTTTCTGTTTTTTGAAAATGGATTATCAGCAATTTCAAAGCCAATAACTGAAATAAACAATCTCCATAACGGAACTGCAAGAAGTGACATTAAACCTCCCGTAATGATTATTGCCCTCGAAAACCTCAGATCGAGGGGGAGAAGCGCATAGACAATAAGAATTAAGATTGTCCCGGTAAATACTCCTTTTATTGCGCTGAAAGGTTTAACAGGAATTATATAACCGGAGAGAGACAGAATAGAAAGAATAATTATTAATGTATAGGCAGGTATTATATTTTCCGTAAATGTTTCAGGGTACCTGTACCCGGCACCGTATTTGTAAACTCCCCATGCTGATGTTGCAAGGCGGAATATACAATAGACCAGAATTCCGTCTGTTAACGGGAAAAATATTTTTTTCATAAACTGCTTCAACACTGATAATCCTGCCCTGAAGAATATTGCAACATGGATTAAAAGGGTAAAAGCTTTTAAACTTCCATTGGCAAAATGTTTCCTGACAAAAATTATCATTGCTTTGTAAAAGTTAACTAAAACATTCAGGTTCTCCTTTTTAGTGCTTTCACCTTTGTAATGGATTATTTTAATTTCCGGGAAATAATAATTATTGTAACCTTCTCTTTGCAGTCTGTAGCTGTAATCGACATCTTCGCCATACATAAAAAAGTCCTCATCAAGAAGTCCTGTTTTAATGACGGCCTCTCTGCGGAGAAACATAAAAGCTCCTGAAATAACATCTGCCTGGCTAGTCTCCATGTCGTTGAGATGTCCCAGATAGTATTTGTTAAAAATGTGTGACTTTGGGAAAAGGTACGATAATCCGGTCATTTTAAAGAAGGCTGTTTTGGGAGTTGGCAGTGCTCTTTTTGATTCCGGCAGAGGCCTTCCTTTGCCATCAATCATTTTTACTCCCGTGGCACCCGCATCAGGGTGATCATCCATGAAGCTGATGCATCTTCTAAAAGTATCTTCCTCTACTATGGTGTCAGGATTTAGAAGTAGCAAATATCTTCCTGTTGCCAGCTTTAGGGCTTGATTATTGGCTGCAGAAAATCCTTTATTATCGCGATTTATGAAAAGTTTTACTTCAGGGAACAGAGTTCTGACCATTGAACATGAACCATCAGCTGAATTATTGTCAACAACAAATACTTCACATTCAATATCTTCTGAAGCCTTACGGACAGAGTGCAGGCATTGTTCCAGAAAGTACCTTACATTATAACTGACAATAATTACAGAGAGTTCCATAAAATACTATTTACCGGTCAATTCTTCCCGGATGACAGCAGAGAGGCGCCTGATCCCTTCTTCTATTATTTCAGGATTTGAGAATGAAAAATTGAGGCGCATAGTATTGTGTCCGGAATCGTTGCAGAAAAATGAAGAACCTGATACAAATGCAACATTCTTTTCGATAGCTTTTTTGAAAATTGTATCAGCATCGGCATGGGCTGGAAGAGTGACGAAAAGAAAAAGTCCGCCCTGAGGTTCTGTCCATTTCACATTTTCAGGCATATATTTTCTTAGACATTTAATCATTTGATTCCGTCTGTCGCTATAAAGGGCAATTGTTTTTTTCAGGTTCTTCTCCAGGAGCCCCTTTTCAATATAGCGCGCAATGATTTTCTGGACAAATGAAGATGTGCAAATGTCAGCAGTTTGCTTTGCCATAACAATTTTATCAAGTATTTCCTGATTGCCGATTACCCACCCGACCCTGAATCCGGGAGATAAAATCTTAGAAAACGTACAGAGAGTTATAACTCTGCCGGTTGTATCCAGTTCGCACATCATTCTCTGGGATTCTCCTTCAAAACGGACTTCGCGGTAAGGGCTGTCTTCCACGATCAACAGGTCATATTTTTCTGCTATATCGATGATTCTTATTCTTCTCGATTCAGGAAGGGTAATGCCTGCAGGATTCTGAAAATCAGGTATTACGTAAATGAATTTTATCTTTTTCCCAAGCTCTTTTAAATGGATTATGGTATCTTCCAGTTCATCGGGTTTCATCCCGTTTTCATCAAGTGTAATGCCTTTCAATTTTGCCCCATAAACGGTAAACGCGTTTAAGCCACCCAGATAGGAGGGAAGACCACAGAGTATATAATCGCCCGGATCTATCAGGATCCTTGCTATCAGATCAAGTCCCTGTTGTGAGCCGGTTGTTATTATCAGGTTTTCCATTCCGATTTTCAATCCCTGCCTGTTATGTCTGTCAACCAAAGCTTTACGCAGCCTAGGATCACCTTCAGTTGTTCCATACTGAAGTCCTTCAGCCCCATGTTTTTCAAGAACTTCAAGAACAATTTCCTTCAGATCGTCAATAGGAAAGGTCTCAGGAGCGGGAAGCCCTCCGGCAAATGAAATCATACCTGGTTTCTGAAGAAGCTTAAGTATCTCTCTGATAGCTGAACGCTTCATGCTTTTTGCAGAGACGGACAGGAATTTCTTTATGGATTTTAGCATTGCTGATATGGGTTTCTGTTATTTATTGCACGACCAAGAGTTATTTCGTCGGTATATTCAAGTTCATCACCGATTGCGACACCCCTGGCCAGTGTAGTAATAACAGGATTATATTTACTTAGCCTCTTGAAGAGATAAAAATTTGTAGTATCTCCCTCCATTGTTGTGCTTAGTGCAAAAATAATTTCCCTGATCCCGCCCGCTTTTACTTTCTCTTCAAGAGTGTCGATTTTCAGGTCCGAAGGGCCGACTCCGTCGATTGGTGAAATTATTCCTCCAAGCACATGGTATAAACCTGTGTACTGGCGTGTGTTCTCGATTGACATCACATCCTGGATATTCTCAACAACACAAATGATTGATTTATCGCGCTTTTCATCGCTGCAAATACTGCAGATCTCTGTGTCGGAAATGTTATTACACACTTTGCAGTAATGTATCTCTTCATGAAGTTTGATTATGCTTTCCCCAAATCTTTTAACCTCCTCAGAATCCCGTCGCAGCAGATTCATTACCAGCCTGAAAGCTGTTTTTCTCCCGACGCCCGGAAGTGATGCAAATTCATTAACTGCATTTTCCAGGAGCCTTGATGGGAACTCGGTAAAACTCATAATGGATGCTTTTAGACAAAAATAGTTCAATTATTGCTCTTTATTAAACTACCGGAGAATTTTTTGCGTTGCTTACTTTTTGTTATCCTTGTACCTGAAAATTATTGTCTTTATGTCACCAACCCTGATACTCAGCATATTCCTGATATATACCATTTTATTATTTACTGTCACCTGGATAACATCAAGAAGAGCCGACAGCCAGTCGTTTTTTATCGGAAACAAAATATCTCCATGGTTTGTAGTTGCGTATGGTATGATAGGAGCTTCGCTTTCGGGAGTTACTTTTATGTCAGCTCCCGGGTGGGTGAGGGATACTCAGTTCAGCTATATGGTAATGGTATTTGGCTATCTGTTCGGTTATTTTGTTATTGCTCTTGTTCTTTTGCCATTATATTATAAGCTGAAGCTTACTTCAATATATACTTATCTTGAGCAGCGATTCGGTTTCTGGTCGTATAAGACCGGTGCAGGATTTTTTATTATATCCCGAACTCTTGGTGCATCTCTCAGGATGTTTCTGGTAATAAACGTATTACAGGTATTTGTATTCGATGCATGGAATATACCTTTCTGGGTAAATGCACTGATTTTCATCATCCTTATTATTCTTTATACTCTTAAAGGCGGTATCAGGACAATAGTCTGGACCGACACACTCCAGACAACATTCATGCTTCTGGCCGTAGTCCTCTCCATTATATATATAAGCAAAGGATTGGGAATGCCCCTTGGAAAGCTTTTTTCAAATATTTCCGACAGCCATATTTCAAAAATGTTTATCACCGACTGGCATCATGAGAAACATTTTCTGAAGCAATTTTTTTCAGGGATGTTCATTACGATTACTATGACCGGGCTCGATCAGGAGATGATGCAAAAAAATCTAAGCTGTAAGAACATAAAAGAAGCACAGAAGAACATGTTTACTTTCAGCGGGATCCTGGTTTTTGTCAACCTGTTATTCCTGTTCCTGGGAGCTTTTTTATTATTATATTCTCAAAGCAAAGGAGTAAATGTTGCTGCATCTGATGAGCTTTTCCCGACCATTGCTTTAAAGTACCTTGGACCGATGGCAGGTATCGTTTTTCTGATCGGGCTTATTTCAGCGGCATTCCCGAGTGCCGACGGAGCTTTGACATCACTGACAACTTCAGTCAGCATTGACTTCCTGGGGATTAACCGGCGAGAGGGAATGTCAGAAAAAACAGCTGTAAGAATCAGGTATGGGGTTCATCTTACAATTGCTTTAATATTTTTTATCAGCATTTTGATATTCGGCGTTTTAAATAACAAAGCGGTGATAGACGAGTTATTCACCATTGCAGGTTATACTTATGGTCCGCTGTTGGGACTTTACTCATTTGGATTATTTACAAAACGAAAAGTTAATGACGGCTTAACACCTGTTATTGCACTGCTTTCGCCGGTAATTTGTTTCTTCCTGAGCAAATATTCTGTTAAGCTTTTTAATTATAATTTTGGATTTGAATTGTTGCTGCTGAATGGATTCCTGATGTTTATGGGATTGTTATTATTCAGCAGGAAGAATGACTGATTGCTTCCCGGTCGACATTACCCAGTTCCCAGCACCCGGTAAGTCACCTGCCGGTATTTGTTGTATTGGTCGTACTCTCGGTATTCGCAGGCTCTTCGGGTTCTTCAGGTGTCTCCTTTTTTAATGCGACTTTGATCTTCTTGTATGGAATATTCCAAACAATGTAATAAGCTAAACCTGTGCTGAATGATTTTCCGCCGCCTCCATATCCGGGGAAATAAATAGGTCTTAAATCTTTGCTGGTTCCGCTGTAGATAAGTTTCCTCACACTTAGAAGCCATCCTACACTGAAGTTACTGAAAAGTTTAGCTCTGAAACCGGAACATATCTCAATATAGTGTCCCCAGTTTGTATCTTTTGCTAATGATGATGAAGTTTTTCCCCAATAGTTTTCATGTTTAAACAATGGAGTTTCAGCAACATAAGAGCTTAGTCCATAATGTACTCCGATCCCGGCCCAGTATTTACCCATTGCTGTTTCAGGTTTCAGAAGATTAAAATCGGCACCAACTTTAATGAATATTCCTTTGCTCAGGAAGTTATAATTATGTTGTGAGTATTTATAATCAGAAAATCCGGTTCCCAGCAGCAGGGAAATCTTTTCATTCAAGTCT
>JAPLEC010000143.1 GCA_026391515.1 Bacteroidia bacterium
TTTTGTTTTTACTACTGGCAGTGCAATCCCTAAGGGTACCCCGAAAGATAACACACTAACAAAAAAGGAAAAGAAAGCCGGATGGAAGCTTCTGTTCGATGGCCAGACTTCTGCTGGATGGATGAATGCCAAATCAAAAACATTCCCCACCAGCGGATGGGAAATTAAAGACGGAACACTTACTATCAATCCTGAAACAAAAAAGCAGAGTGGCGGAGGCGATATTGTAACTGTTGACAAGTACAGGAACTTCGAACTTATCGTTGACTTCAGATACACTAAAGGGGCAAACAGCGGAATAAAATATTTTATTGATACAGAATCCAATAACGGCTCACTTGCTTCCATTGGCTGCGAGTACCAGGTCCTCGACGACGTAAATCATCCTGACGCAAAAGCCGGGATAAACGGAAACCGCACTCTTGCAGGACTTTATGACCTTATTCCTCCTAAGAATAAAAGAGATAATGGTGCAGATAACTGGAACAGAGCAATAATTATTGTAAATGGTAATAAAGTGCAACACTGGCTTAATGGTCAGCTTACTGTTGAATACGAAAGAGGTAACGATGCATGGAAAGAGCTGGTAGCAACAAGCAAGTTTAAAGGTTCTCCAGGATTCGGCGAAGTAAAGGAAGGAAGGATACTTTTACAGGATCATGGAAATTTGGTGTCGTTTAAGAATATTAAGATCAGGGAGATAAAATAATGGTGTAACGGCGCAAGGGCGCAAAGGCACAAAGGCTTTAAAAAAATTCTTACCTTTGTTATCTGACCTGAATTTACAGGCTATAAGTTGTTCTTTATCAGGGTACAATTTAAAACTGATCGCCATGAAAAAGTTATCTTATCTTCTGATCATCTTTGGTTGTCTTTTGGTATTACCCTTCTGTAAAAAAGAGACCTCTGAACGGTTCAAATTACTGACTACGCCTGTATGGGAAGCCGACACACTTCTTGCGGATGGAGTTGATGCAAGCGGACCGGGCCAATTTCTTGAAAACTTTAATGGAGATGCAAAATTTAATGATGACGGAACTGGCACTTTTGGCATTTATACAGGTACATGGTCATTTGCTGCTGGAGAAACTCATATTATAATTTTCACCGAATCTCTTGGTTTCTATATTGATTGTAACATCATTGAACTAACCAGTTCATCACTAAAAATTACTACCGCCATTACTAATCCAGCGAATTATACTCAGATAATTGATATTCGTATGACATTTAAAGCCAAATGATACGTTGCCTTTTAACGGCTTTCATATTTCTTTTTTTATCTTATTTTTCAGATGCTGCTGAACTTCCCGGGATTATCAAAGGAAAAGTATCTGATAAAAACACCCATGAACCTATTGCAGGAGTTTATGTCATATATGGGGAAAATCTCGGAATAACAACTGGACAGGATGGCACTTATCTTATAAACAATGTCACTGGAAAAATAAATCTTACATTCCAGTTCATTGGTTACGAACCTGTTACAAAAGAGATTCTGGTTGGAGAAGATGAAATCATTGAACTTGATATTGAACTTGAAACGAGTGTCCGGGAAATTGACCAGATCGTTGTCAGCGCTAATAGGACTGAACAAAGGATTGCCGAGCTAAGTGTATCAATGGATATTATCAAATCCTCATTTCTTGCGGATAATCACATAACAGATGCACAGGAAATCATAAATAAAACTTCAGGTATTGAAGTAATGAATGGCCAGGCATCTGTCAGAGGTGGCAGCGGATTCAGCTATGGTGCCGGCAGCAGGGTTCTTGTACTCATTGATGGATTACCAATGGTGTCGGCAGATGCGGGAAATATTAAATGGCAATTCCTTCCACTTGAAAATCTTTCACAGATTGAAATAATAAAAGGAGCCTCTTCGGTCCTTTATGGTTCTTCGGCTGTAAATGGAGTAATAAATTTCAGGACTGCTGATGCTGGCAATATACCCGTTACCCAGTTTTATATAGAAGGAGGAATATTTGGTAAACCAAAAAACAGGGACTGGATATGGTGGGATACTCCAAGGCTGTTTACAAGCGCTTCGTTTTCTCATTTGCAGAAAATCGGGAAGACCGATTTTGGTCTAAGTGCAAGCCTACTTGATGATGAAGGTTACAGAAAATTAAACGGGGAAAAGCTTGGACGATTAAGTTTGAAATTAAAGCATTTCAACAGCAAGCTGGAAGGATTAACATATGGAATAAACCTAAATAGCGGTTATACTGTAAAAAGAGATTTTGTACTGTGGGAAAATGCAGAAACAGGAGCATTGAAACAGCAGGAGTCAGCAACGATTCAACTGCATGGCAGTTTCTTCGCTGTCGATCCGTTCATCTCTTTGAAAAAAACTGATCATTACAGACATGATCTGAGAATGCGTTTTCAGTCATCACTGAACCGGTTTCCTGAAAGTGAAAAAACAAACAGTGATGCATATTCTTTATATACTGAATATCAGTTATGGTACAAGCTTGCTGATTTTCTTGATATTACAAGCGGACTATCAGAGAATTACAATCTGGTAAAATCAAATATGTATAATGATCATAAAGGTTTGAATTTAGCAGTTTATACCCAGTTCGAAGTACGTCCGTTTAAAAAATTGAAAGCTGTTGCAGGGGTAAGAGTCGAGCAAAATTCGCTTGACGGGATAAAAGATAAAATAGTGCCTGTTTTCAGAGCAGGCATCAACTGGCAGGTGGCAAACTATACTTTTATAAGAGCATCGTTCGGACAGGGATACCGGTTTCCGTCAATTGCCGAAAAACATGCTTCCACAACGTTAGGTTCTGTTATCATACTTCCAAATCCTGATATCCAGCCGGAATCATGCTGGAGCACCGAAGCAGGCATAAAACAAGGCATCATGCTTGGCAAGCTGACGGGACAGGCAGATTTCTCTCTGTTTATGACTCAGAATAAAGATATGATTGAATACTCTCTTGCAACATATATGGGCCCCGACTCCGTCGGATCACTTGGATTCCAGGCAACAAACGTTGAATATTCAAGAATCTATGGCGGTGAACTGGAATTAATGCTCACAGGAACATTTGGAAAGGTAAATACAACATTAAGAGGAGGTTATACATTTATTTATCC
>JAPLEC010000209.1 GCA_026391515.1 Bacteroidia bacterium
CAGTCAGGGATTGTAATGGTTGCCATTCAAAAAACTCTATTCTGATGACAACACTTTACAAGTTCCAATCAAAGGAACAGCGGTCAGGTTTTTCAAATGGGATTATTCTTAATGAATCATTTGTTATTGGAGCAAACAGGAGTACTTATCTTAATGTTTCCGGCTTTGTGATCTTTTCAATTGTACTTTTATTTATCAGTGTTCATATCTATTTCAGGAAAATAAAAAAATATAGTTAAACCGGGGGAATATGTTTATATATCCATTATGGATCAGATTGTGGCATTTCGCAAATGCAGTATTAATTATAATCCTGATAATTACAGGCATCAGCATGCATTTTGCAGGTAATGAGAATTCTATACATATTGTAAGATTTAGCAGAGCAGTGGGATGGCATAATATTGCAGCTAAAATTTTGATAGTCAGCTATATAGCATTTGTAGCCGGTAATATCTTCACTGAAAACGGAAAATATTACAGGCTGAAAAGAAAGAATTTCATTTCGGACCTTGGAAAACAAGTTCGATTTTATTTTTACGGCATGTTCAAGCAAGAAAAGAATCCATTTCATGTTACTTTTGAGAGAAAATTCAACCCCTTACAGAAACTGGCATATGTGCTCATAATGTATTTAGCTTTCCCTTTGCTGATTATTTCGGGTGTTGGTTTAATGTTACCTGAAGTGTTTATAAACAGGTTATTTGGAATTAGTGGACTTATCATCACAGACATCCTGCATATAACCATGGGATTTTTAATTTCATTATTTCTGGTCATCCATATTTACACATGTACACTGGGTCCCAGGCCAACTTCACTTTTCAGAGCGATAATTACAGGTTACCGGGAATCTGACGAAGATGAATAAAAAGAAAAAATAATAATTTCCGGAATTCATTAAGGATAGAAAAATTGCACGAAAATTGTTATACAGACAAAGATCAATCATAAAACCATGAGATGTTACAGATCATTTTTAGTGGTAGAGCTTATTATAATTATTTGTTTTTCAGCTATTTCGCTTAATATCAATGGTCAATCGAAGCCCTGGCTGGTTCCGGATGAATATAAGACATTGAAAAATCCGGTTGCGAAGGATAAAACAAGTATTAAAACCGGAATGGCTTTGTATATCAAATACTGTGCGTCATGCCATGGGAAAACAGGTCTGGGCAATGGTGTCAAAGCAAGGGGACTGAAAGACTTCCCTGGTGATTTTTCAGGTGCGGAATACCAGAATCAGACAGATGGTGAACATTTTTACAAAACAAAATTCGGAAGGAATGAAATGCCAAAATATGAAGGCAAATTATCTGATGAAGATATATGGAACATGGTAAATTACATGAGGACCTTCAAAAAATAGATCATTAAATAGGTATTTTATTGATATAACCATCTGTCTGGAAATATGAGAATTATTAAGTTCTTGTTCTCTCCCCTTTTCATGGGGATTTTATTTGTGGTTTTTGCAGTTGCAATGGCGATTGCCACTTTTGTTGAGAACGACCTTGGATCAGGAGCTTCATACAGCATGGTTTATAATGCCAGGTGGTTTGAGCTGATATTGCTGCTTCTGGTCACAAACCTTATTGGACAACTTCTTATTTTTAAACTTTTCAGAAAGTCAAAATTGCCGGTTGCCCTCTTTCACCTCTCATTTATCATTATAATCATCGGTGCCGGAATAACCAGATATTTTGGATGGGAAGGCACAATTCACATAAGAGAAGGAGAGACAGCAAATAGGTGTTTTTCAAATGAGAAATATATTAGATATACGGTGAAGAACAAAGGAGGCGATGTTATAGCTAAAGATTCAAGAAAGTATGCAATATCCTCTGTATCAGCTGAAAATTATAAAAGAAAAATAAAAGCAGGAGATAAAACTTACAAATTGTCTTTAGAACAAATCTTACCCAACGCTGCAGAAACAATTATAGATTCTCCAGATGGAGTGCCGATAATTTCAATGTTTGTGACAAACGAAATGAAATCGAGGGAAAATATTATACTTAAGAAAGGAGAATCAAAAACATGTAACGGCATTACGATAGGATTTGAATCAGGAAATGAGACAGATATTAAAATCAGCATCGACAATAGAGATTTTTTTATCAGCTCAAAATATAATATCGGGCAAATGAAAATGATGACACAGGAAAATGAAATTTCTGAACCCGGTAATCTGGTAAAAATGAAGCAGATGCAAATTATCAAGGTAAAGGATATAAATATTGTTCCCCGCAAATTATCTGCTGCAGGAAATATTAAGATAATTTCTCTTAATTCCGACGAACAGGAAACCGGACAGAATGCTTTCATTTTTAATTTAACTGATGGAAAGGAATCAATACCCGTAAACCTGTGGGACAAAGAATCACAGGAAGGTGGTACTGGATTATGCAGCATGAATGGGCTCGAATTTGAAGTGAAATTCGGATCAAAAATAACAGTACTTCCCTTCAGCCTGAAGCTGAACGATTTTCTTCTTGAAAAATATCCGGGATCAGAAAACCCTTCAGGTTACAAGAGCGACGTCACTCTCTTTGATAAAGAGAACAATATAGAGAAACCATATAAAATTTTCATGAATAATATCCTTAAATATAAGGGTTACAGGTTCTACCAGTCATCGTTTGATAAAGATGAAAATGGAACAATACTTTCAGTTAACCATGATATGGCGGGTATGATTGTAACATATACCGGTTATGCCCTTTTATTCATTTTTATTATTCTTTCGCTGTTCAGCAAAAATTCTCAGTTCCGTAATATTAAGGCTGTATCATGGAACTCCGGTTTGCGAAAAGGAATCATTGCATCATTTTTCTTTCTGATTTTATCGGGATTAACAACTATTAATGCCCAGAAATTTATACCCGGTAAAGAGAGTTCGGATGAGTTTGGGAAAGTGCTTGTTCAGGATCAGAAGGGAAGGACCAAGCCATTATTTACTCTCAGCAATGATATTCTGCGAAAAGTTACGAGGGAAAATAAATTTGAAGACTATAGTTCGATGCAGGTTTTCCTTGGGCTCTATTTCGATTTTAAAAACTGGAAAAATGTTCCTCTGATCAGGATCTCAAACAAGGATCTTAGAAAAAAGCTTGGAATTAACGATAACCTGGCTTCTTTCTCTGATCTCGTTAACCTGAATAATGGAGATTATAAGTTGTCCAAAGATGTAACCGCAGCTTATGCTAAATCGCCCGGTGAAAGAAATAAACTGGATAAAGAAGTGATGAAGATTGATGAAAGGGTTAACATTGTTTACATGATTTACAGGGGTGAATTTATGCAAATGTTTCCTTTAAAAAATGGTACTCGTGACTGGGGATCACCTGAAGTTGCACTTAAAGCTGCAATCAGTAAAGAAGATTCCCTGTTTATACAAAATATTTTTCCGCTTCTTATCGAGGCACTGCAAAATAATAACGTGGCAACTGTCAGGAAGATTTCGGAATCACTTAGCGGATATCAGAAAATTTTCTCAAACTACGAGCTTCCTTCGGAATCGAAGACAAAAGCGGAGATACTGTATTACAGGCTCGGCATTTTCGAAAAGTTATTCCCCTTTTATGCCGCGACAGGATTAATTATGCTTATCGGCCTGATTTTAATTGTTTTAACAAGCAGTAAAAAAAAATCATCTTTAATAAAGATCCTGAGCTGGCTTATTTTTGCAGGATTCCTTCTACATACTTTCGGCCTTGGTTTACGCTGGTACATTGCCGGCCATTCACCTTTGAGCAATGGATACGAATCAATGATTTTTATCTCATGGGTAACGCTTCTGGCAGGATTTATTTTCACCCGCAAATCAAACTTTGCTCTTTCTGCTACTGCTGTGCTGGCTGGTATGACGCTTATGGTTGCGCATCTCAGCTTTATGGATCCCGAAATCACAAACCTTGTTCCTGTTTTGAAATCTTACTGGCTTACTCTGCATGTTTCAGTAATTACTGGAAGTTATGGATTTCTTGGATTAGGGGCAATACTCGGAATTATTACCATGATTCTTTTAATTCTGGTAAATTCTAAAAATCAGGAAAGGATTTCCAAAACTGTGGATGAACTTATTGTAATAAATTATAGGACCCTGACTCTCGGATTATATTTTCTTACAATCGGAACTTTTCTTGGGGCAGTCTGGGCAAATGAATCGTGGGGAAGGTACTGGGGATGGGATCCGAAAGAAACATGGTCGCTGATCACAATAATTCTATATGCATTTGTCATTCATTCCCGAATGATTCCCGGAATGAAAAATATCTACGCATTTAATATTCTGTCACTTTTTGCTTTCTCATCGGTTTTGATGACATACTTCGGTGTTAATTACTACCTGTCAGGGTTACATTCGTATGCGTCTGGCGATCCTGTACCGGTGCCGGGATTTGTTTATGTTACAGTCATTATTCTAATATCACTCTGTGTAACTGCCTTTTTAAAATACAAAACCTTTCAAAAAGCAAGTAAATAAAGAGAGGATGTTTCAAAAGCCAAGCCTTTCCCATTTTGTTGAATCGCTTGTTAATTCTTTTGTTCTTAAAACATATTGACCACCGGATACATCTCCGGCAGGGAAGTAGAAGTAGTATCCGTTACGTTTACACATTACCGGTCCTTCAGCCCAGCTGTACTGCAGTTTTGCGTTTATCCAGTCAAGATTTATTGCTATACCTGTTAACTGACCATCGCGGCCGAGAGCCTGAATCCTGTTAACTTTCTGACCGTTTTTTATAACCATGTAAGGCGTGCCATCATCATCAACAAAAATAGAGTTATCATAACCAAGCGGGCCTGTTATTGGATTTGTATGTACCTGTACAGCGTCTGACCATGGACCGGCAGGAGAATCTGCCTTGCAAAACCATTGTCCGTTAGATGAAAAATATATCCAGTATGATCCATAGAAATATGTGATTGCACCCTGCCATGTACCTGCTGAAGGCCGATCGGAAACCCAACCTGCCTTGGAAGGTGGTAGCACCCTGCCAATTACTTCCCAATGAACGAGATCCTTTGAGTGGTAAACAGGCATATAAGGAGTGAAATGAAAACTGGAACCGCAGTGATAAAAATCATCACCCACTTTCAACAAAGTCGGATCGGGATGGTCACCAGGCAAAACCGGGTTGACATATGTTTTAACTTCCTGATAATATGATTTATCTGAACTGTCTTGAGCCAATATGAATGGTGCATTCAATACAGTTAACCCTATTAATCCGATAATTGTGTAAAAGGAACTTCTCATATTTTTATTTTTAATCTGACAAATTATCATAAAATTAACTGAATGCTGTAAAGGAAATATCAAAATTTGATTATGGATTATATCTCAGTCCAAGTACCAGTTTATCGCCTGAATCATTAACTTCGTAAAGTTGAGGTTTACGTGGCCCATCCCCTTCTACGTGGTGGACAGCATACAAACGTTTGCCATCAAAAGTGGTAAACAACATTCCATGACCGGAATTATCGCCTTTGAAAGCCTCTTGTTCCTGTACCCATGGACCTCTGATGCTTCCGGATGTGGAATAAGCTATACCTTGTGCATAACGGTGCTCACCCCAACTCGACCACAGCATGCCGAGCTTGCCAGTCTTTGTGCGGAACATTTCCGGACCGTCGGTAACCCATCCCGGCATCTTCAAACCAAAGGTGGCTTCACTGATGGTGTTCATCTCTTTGGACCATGCAGCCTCACTGGCACGGAAGATAGTGGTTGGCTCAGCGGTCCGATGAGTCAGATCCTTTGAAAGAGGAATGTAATCCATGGTTCCGTCGATTAGTTGGGTCCATTCATGAACGAATACTAAATATGTGGTGTCTTTCTCTTCATAGAGTGTACCATCGATGATATCCCAGTCTTCCGGGCCGAGGCAGAATTCATGGTCGGCGACCAAAGGCTTGAAAGGTCCTTCGGGCGAATCGGCTACTAAAAGCTGAGTCTGGTTACGTGGCACATTGTAACGGCGAGGAACGGCCTGGATCAATGTGCTGTGGTCGCTCCAGGTGCCGGCATAATAGTATTTATTCCCAATATGGTGAATCTCGGCCGCTGCTACGAATAGCCCGTCCATCCAGGTTCCTGTAAGGTCTATGATTGGAAAGGGGCCGGTCCACATTTTCAGGTCTTTACTTTTGTAGAGACGTCCACCGGTGCCAGTCAGATAATAAGTATGGGACTTCTCGTCGGGATAGATATAGGGATCACTCATGGAAATCTCATCCAGAGAAACCGTCTGAATTTTTGATTCCGGACGCGGTTGCCGAATTGCTGGCCTTTGTCCACCAGCGCCAACAGCGGGGCGGGGTCCGCCGAAATTCTTCTGTCCCGGATCGGCAGGAGGTGCCTGTTCACCTGGAACAATTTGTTTCTTTACTTTTGTCTGAGTTTGTGCTGTGGCTTGTTTTGAAATGCATAATACCGTAATTAATGTGATACATGCAGCTATAAATGAAAATCTAATTAATCTCTTCATAATTCTTCTGGTGTAATTATTTAATTTTTTCAATTATGGATTATATCTTTTACCAAGAACGAGTTTATTGCCTGAATCGTCGATTTCGTAGTATCGTGGTTTACGAGGTCCGTCACCGTCAGCATGGTGGATAACGAGCAGTCGTTTACCTTCAAAAGTGGTGAACAACATTCCATGTCCGGAATTGTCTCCTACAAATGGTTTTTCTTCCTGAACCCATGGTCCGTCAATAGTTCCTGATTCTGAATAGCATACACCCTGGTTATAGCGGCCTACTCCCCAGCTTGACCACAACATGCCCAATTTGCCTGTTTCGGTTCTGAAAAGTTCAGGTCCGTCGGTTACCCAGCCATTAAGTTTCAAACCAAAAGTCATCTCTCCGTTTCCTACCATTTCGAGTGCCCAGGGAGCTTCGCTTGCATGGAAAAGCAATGTAGGTTCAGTAATAGTTTTGCTCAAATCCGGTGAAAGTTTCACGTATTCCATGGTGCCATCAATTGTTTGCATCCATTCGTTAACGAAAACAAAATAAGGAGTGCCGTCTTCATACCAGATGGTTCCGTCGATAATGTCCCAGCTATGTGAAAGATAGTCGTAATTTTGATCAGGATTAGCGAGTTTATAAGGACCTTCAGCTTTATCTGATTCTAAAACCATGGTTTGATGACGGTAAATATTGTATCTGCGCGGAACAATATCAACCAATTCTTTTCTGTCGCCAAAAGAAGCTGCATAATAGTATTTACCATTAACCTTATGGATTTCGGCAGCAGCAACAAAGCTAATTCCTTCCATCCAGGTTCCTCTGGTATCATAAGCTCCGTAAGGTCCGGTCCAGTTTTTCAGATCAGTACTCTTGTAAATAGCACCACCGCTACCTGTCAGGTAATAGGTTTTAGTTGCATCGTCAGCCAGGATGTATGGATCACTCATGCTCATGTCATCGATATTCATGGTGGTTATTACACGAGCAGTATCAGTTACACTTGCGCTTGCACCTCGTCTTCCTGGAGGAGGGGCGGGAGTTGTTGTGGCTGCGCCGGGCTTAGGTGTTTGAGGCATACCAAAACCTTTAGATCCGGGAGGAGCAGGAATTGTTACTGTTGGGACAAGCTGCTTTTTTTCTACAGTTTGAACGTTGACTGTCTGTTTTGAATTGCATGCCACCAGCATCGCAACAAAAAAGATAACTAAACAAACATTAAGATTTATTTTCATAATTCATCATGGTTTATTTTATATTACCCATTGATTCAATATTCACATTCAGGAATATTCATTATTTCGCCCACGCCTCTCCCTCCGGCGTCCGCCGCCACGCAAAATAGGCATCCAGGCTTTTGAGTGATTCTGCGCTGGGCACCGGTCCCATGTGCGGTGACTGGCCGAAGTACATCACAACAGGGTTGGCTTTAGTGAAAGCCTCCCATTTTGGAACTCCCTTGCCGTTAGGATCGCCATACCTGGCAAAGTTCGTCCAATAAGTGACCATAGCTTCTGAGATCTCAAGATCGGTTTTTGTTGTCTGAGGATTCGATGCATCGAGATGCCCGAAGACATATGCCACATCCTGACCATGTGGTGAACCAAATCCAAACCGTGGCGAGTCTTCCGGATATTCAGGGTGTTGATCGAAATAATAATAGAAAACTTTCGATTTTCCGGTCTGTGCCTGAAGCTGTGCCCATATCCAGGTATGCCAGCCGAATGCAGCATCACGGGCCAGGTCACGTGCGGTTTTCGGAACCGTATTGGTGCCAACTGGATATGCTTTGAGAAGGTCATCAGCAAACTTCCCGTAACGAGCCTTAACGCCTGCAACGTAATCTTCCGGTTTATTCTCACGCGAAAAGCTTGCCCCTTCGTCGGAGTTGTAGCCTACAAGAATTGGAGTGTCGTTGTATTTGCCTGCAGAATATAATTTATACTGATCATCC
>JAPLEC010000329.1 GCA_026391515.1 Bacteroidia bacterium
CGCCCGATGAGGAAAATCCTTATGCAATAAGAGTTGTTTCAGATATTCTTGAATCGAACGGCTCTTCATCAATGGCTACCGTTTGTGCTGGAACACTCGCTCTTATGGATGCAGGTATAAAGATCCGCAAGCCGGTTTCAGGAATTGCTATGGGGCTCATAACTGACAAGGAGACAAAGAAATACGCAATTCTTTCAGATATCTTAGGTGATGAGGATCACCTTGGCGATATGGATTTTAAAATTGCCGGAACCCGCGATGGAATTACAGCTACCCAGATGGATATTAAAGTTGAAGGACTTTCATTCGAGATACTGGCAAAGGCGCTTGAACAGGCAAAAGCCGGCAGGATGCATATTCTGGATATTATGAATGAAACTATTTCAGAACCTCGTCCTGAGCTCAAACCGCATGCTCCAAGAATAGAAATGCTTTCAATTCCCAAGGATATGATAGGTGCTCTTATTGGTCCCGGCGGAAAAGTAATCCAGGAAATACAACGTGAAACAGGTGCTACTATAATTGTTGAGGAAAAAGATGGCCGGGGTGATGTCAATGTCTTTGGAGAAAACAAGGAGGTCATCACTGCCGCAGTTGAATGGATTAAAAAAATTGTTGCAGTGCCCGAAGTGGGACAGGTTTATAAAGGGAAAGTAAAGACTATTGTTCAGTTTGGCGCTTTCGTGGAGATTCTTCCTAATAAGGATGGTTTACTGCATATCTCGGAGATCGATTGGAAAAAGATCAAGACTGTTGATGAAGTCCTGAAAGAAGGCGATGAGATTGAAGTGAAGCTTATCGATATTGATCCCAAGAACGGAAAATTGAAACTTTCACGGAAAGTGCTGCTTCCCCGTCCTCCGAAACAGGAGCAGGAGCACAAAAAACCTGAGGATCAGAATAAATAAATTAAAAACTTACACAGAGTTCCACAGAGAAGACACAGAGTTCCACAGAGCTCAAATGATTTAAACTCTGTGGCGCTCTGTGGTTCTCCGGATTTCCTCTGTGTAATTTTTTTTATTTCTCTTTCCTTATTGCAATTCCTTTTTCAATCTTTAAATTTGATACTTAAACCGGAACTGTTTTTCAAGGATGAAGACCAAGTACAATTACGTTGTTATTGAGGGCAATATCGGGGCAGGGAAGACTACTCTGGCAACTAAAATTTCAGAGCAATTCAACGCCCGTCTCATCCTTGAACATTTTGCTGATAATCCCTTTCTTCCAAAGTTTTATAATGATCCGGAAAAATACTCCTTTCCTCTGGAATTGTCATTTTTGGCCAGCCGGTATAAACAGCTTAAAGATGAGCTGGAACCTCAGGATCTATTCAAAACATTCACTGTTGCTGATTATTACTTCATGAAATCGCTGGTCTTTGCAGCATCTACGCTTAAAGGCGATGAATATAATCTTTACAGGCAGATCTTTTACATAATTTACGGTTCTCTTCCAAAGCCAGATCTATTTGTGTATCTGCATCTTAGCCCTGAAAAATTGTTGCAGAATATTGAAAAAAGAGCCAGAAACTATGAAAAATCAATAACAATAGAATATCTGCAGAAGATACAGGAGAGTTATTTTACATTTTTCAGGCAAAATCCGGATACTAAATATCTTATAATCGATATTAACGGAATAGATTTTGTGGCAGATGAAAATCATTACAGGAAGATCATAGATGTCATATTCTTTGATGATTATCCCATCGGATTGAATACGCTCATTTTGTAATAATTTTAAATAATTTAGTTTTTTCTCTAACTTTTTTTTTTTAGATTCGCATATAATTAGTATCTTGTTCAATAATTATTTAAAGACAAATCATAAACAAATAATTCTTTTTACCATGAAAAAATTCAGTAGCTATCTTATCCTTATCCTGGCCGCACTGGTGATGTCCAGCTGCAGTGGCCTGAATAAGATGAAGAAAAATGAAGGCTTAATTAAGTATGAAGTCACCCCCAAAGTTCTTCAAACCGATGCAGGAGTTGTTCCTGTTCAAATTACAGGTACATTCCCACAGAAGTATTTCGACAAAAAGACCACCATTACTGCTACCCCTGTACTTACTTATGAGGGCGGCGAAACTGCCTTTGAAAAAGTCCAGATTCTCCAGGGAGAGAGTGTTAAGGAAAATAACACTGTAATTACCTATAATGGCGGTAATTTTAAATATGAAGCTTCAGTCCCTTACAAAGACGCCATGAAGGTTTCAAAGCTGATATTAAAAGTTCATGCTGTCAGAGGTAAAAAAAGCCTTGATTTTGACCCTGCTCCATTAGCTGATGGTGTTATTGCCACTTCAACACTCGTTATGAAGCATGGAAAAACAATATCGATGAAAGACAATTATATCAGAATCACTCCGGAAAACCAGGCAGCTGATATTAATTATGTTATCAACAGGTACGATATTCGTCCAACCGAACTTAAAGCTGAAGATATTAAACTGCTCAAAGATTATATTACAGCTGTCGCCGGCGATTCAAACCGTCAGTTCAAAACAGCTTCCATCAGCTCATACGCTTCACCCGATGGTAAATATGACCTGAACGAAAAACTTTCAGGTAACAGGGGAACAGCCGCCGATAAATTCATTAAAGAATCATTTAAGAAAATTGAAGCTTCAAAAGCAGCAGGTTTCTTTGACTCAAAAACAACTGCTGAAGACTGGGACGGCTTTAAAACTGAAGTTGAAAATTCGACCATCCAGGACAAAGACCTTATCCTGCGCGTCCTTTCAATGTATTCCGATCCTGACGTTCGCGAGAAGGAAATCAGAAATATATCAGCTGCATTCGAAGTGCTGAAAACTGACATCCTTCCAAAACTAAGAAGGTCAAAGATGATGATCAATGTTGATAAAGTTGGCCGCAGCGACGAAGAAATACTTGCACAGGATAAATCAGATCCGAAAGTTCTGAGCCTGGAGGAAATGCTCTATGCAGCTACTCTTACAAAAGATGCAAATGAACAGCTTGCTTTCTACACAGCTGCTGCAGAAGCTTATCCGAAATGCATCCGCGCTGCCAATAATGTTGGTGTTACTTTATTGAATCTCGGTAAAACCGACGAAGCAATTGCTGCTTTTGAAAAGGCACAAGCTATCGAAAATAACGACGTGGTTAAGAATAACCTTGGCGCTGCTTACATGGCTAAAGGCAACCTGGATAAAGCAGGAGAGTTATACAATTCGATGGCTGCAGCAACAACTGAATCGAAATTCGGACTTGGTGTTATTGCGGTTACTAAAGGTGAGTACGATAAAGCAGTCAACTTATTTGGTACAGAACCATGCTTCAACCTTGCTCTTGCCCAGGTTTGTAAAGGTGATGTCAACCAGGCAAAAGTTACTCTCGATAATATGAAGGAAATGTGTAAGTGCGGAAGGCCATCATACCTGAAAGCCGTTGTTGGCGCTCGTCTCGACAACAGAGACTATATGCTTAACGGCCTTCGCGAAGCTGTAGGATTCAATGCCGACTGGAAAGCTTACGCAAAAACCGACCTTGAACTTGCCAAGTTCTGGAATGACGATACTTTTAAATCAGCTGTTCAGTAAAAAGATTATTAATATGAAAAAGGCTGTCCGCCAGTTGGCGGACGGCTTTTTTTATTAAGCTCCCACAGCACTATCCCCGCACTCACAGCTATATTGAATGAATGCTTGGTACCAAACTGCGGTATTTCAACGACATAGTCACATTGGTTAATAATTGCCTGATCGACACCATTTACCTCATGGCCAAAAACCAGAGCATACTTTGTATCTCGCTCAACCACAAAATCGCTTAAAGAAACTGATTCCTCTGCCTGCTCTATTCCAACTATCTTGTAACCTTCTGATTTAAGTTCAGTTATCGCTGAAGATGTTTCTTTAAAATATTTCCACGACACTGATTCGGTAGCTCCAAGAGCTGTTTTTTGAATTTCACGGTGTGGCGGCCTCGCAGTAATACCACACAAATAAATGCTTTCAGTCAGGAAAGCATCAGCTGTCCTGAAAACTGATCCGACATTACTCTGGCTCCTTATATTGTCGAGGACAATTACGAATGGCGATTTTTTGGATTTCCGAAACTGCTCAATTGTCTTCCTTCCAAGTTCCCTGTTTTGAAGCTTACGCATTCTTTTTTATGCGAAAATAAATAAAAAATAAGTTTATTATTTTTATTTTGTCAAATTACAAAATATACAAAAATGAATATTCACGAGTTTCAGGGGAAATCATTACTTAAGGCGTATAATGTTGAGATTCAGGAGGGATTTGTTGCAGAAACACCCGATCAGGCTGTTTTGGTGGCGAACCAGCTGAAGGAAAAATTAGGATCTGACTACTTTGTTGTTAAAGCTCAGATTCATGCAGGGGGAAGAGGCAAAGGCGGTGGAGTAAAGCTGGCAAAATCAATTGATGAAGTTGGTGTTCTGGCTTCAAAAATGATTGGTATGCAACTGGTTACACCACAGACAGGACCAGAAGGCAAAAGAGTAAACAAAGTCTTGATTGCTCAGGATGTATATTACAAAGGTGAATCAGAAATCCGGGAATTTTATATAAGTATTTTACTAAACAGGGACATTAGCAGATACACATTAATGTATTCACCCGACGGAGGAATGTCTATCGAAGAGGTTGCTGAAAAAACACCGGATCGTATTTTCACTGAAGAGATCAATCCAGGAATAGGCCTGCAGGCTTTTCAATGTCGTAATATTGCTTTTAACCTTGGACTAACCGGGACAGCATTTAAAAACATGCAGAAGTTCCTGGCCGGGATTTATGAAACGTTCACCGGCTGTGATGCCCAGCTTCTGGAAATTAATCCGGTACTCAAGACAAGCGATGACAGAATACTTGCTGTCGATTGCAAGGTTGTTCTCGATGATAATGCACTCTTCCGGCATCCTGATCTTGCGAATATGCGTGACCTCAGTGAAGAGGATCCTGTAGAGGTTGAAGCAGGTAATCACAATCTTAATTTTGTAAAGCTCGACGGGAACGTAGGTTGTATGGTGAACGGCGCAGGGCTCGCTATGGCTACAATGGATATAATAAAGTTGTCAGGAGGAGCACCGGCAAATTTTCTGGATGTCGGTGGCGGTGCTAATGCAAAAACAGTTGAAGCCGGATTCAGGATCATTCTTAAAGACCATGCTGTCAAAGCCATACTTATTAATATATTCGGCGGAATCGTAAGATGCGACAGAGTGGCAAACGGTGTTGTTGAAGCTTATAAATCGATTGGTGCAATAAAAGTTCCGGTCATTGTAAGGCTGCAGGGTACAAATGCTGAAGAAGCAAAAGAGATTATCGATAACTCAGGGCTGAAAGTATTTTCTGCTATCTCATTCAAAGAGGCTGCAGAAAAGGTGAAGGAGGTACTGAGTGTCTAAAAGGATAAAGGTAAAACCACTTGGTTATTTGGTTATTTCATTGGTCGGAATTCTCCTCAGTTTCTCAATTATTTCATTTTTCAGTCCAAAGGATAAAAACGAAGGTTTCCGTTATTATATAAATAAAACAATAGGCAGTGGATGCATCTCTTACAACCAGGCTATTTACAGCAGAAAGCTCAGGGATATGTTACCTGATTACATTGGCAGATCAAGCGTTTCAGGGATTGATAAATGCAGCAACAAAAAGGAACTTATCAGAAAGGCTTCCCGGGGTGAATTATTTAAGATAAGAAGTGGCAGAGGATATGTCGTTGATGACTTATCATACAGCTATCCTTATTTGACAGAGGAGGGAAAAGCACTTGTCAGGGAGATAGGAAAACAATTCAGAAAGAGAATCTCACATACCAGGTTAAGAAGATCGGATTTTAAGATCACATCAATGACCAGGACAACCGAAATTCTGGGGGAACTTAGAAAATCAAATTTCAATGTATCTGAAAATTCTCCTCATTTCTATGGTAATGCATTCGATATCAGCTATGTAAGATTCTCAGCAAAAAAATGGTTTATCACTGATTGTGACAAGTACTATTTGAAAGAAGCGCTTGCGGAAGTGATCTGGCGATTACGTGAAGAAAATAAATGCAGGGCAACCTATGAAATTAATCAGGGCTGCTTTCATGTTGTTGCCAGATAAAGCTCTTTTATTTTTTATTATGTGATCCATCGCAATATGGCTTGTTTGCAGATTTTCCGCATCTGCATAGCCAGATTTCTCCGGGAGAGGTCTCTTCACCTTTTTTCAAATCCTTAATAATAAAATTCCCGGTTATTTTAAGCGGACCAGCCTCAATAACTTTTATTAAAGCCTCGGTTCTGTTTTCTTTCTTCTCTTCCATTTTTCATGAATTAACCCGTAAATCCTATTTTTCTATGCTGCCCGTCACAAAAAGGCTGATGATTACTTGCCCCGCATCGGCATATTGATATCAGGCTTTCAATGATTTCCTTCTTTTTCCCGTTGTTGTCAAGTGTAAAGCTCCCTTTTACAACAATCGGTCCATCGACCATGACTTTTACCGAAACTGGATTTTCTTTCATGTTTGCCGGGTCCTGATTCATTAATTCGGGTCTTCTGAATTTAATATGATTTGTTTGATCGGGTTGAATGCTATTATTTTTTTCATCATCATTCCATTTCCAGGTAAGGGCTTCTGTCGGACATAAATTAACCGTTTCAATAATTCTTTCAGTCGGGGCTCCTTTCATATCTACCCATGGTCTTCTGCCAGGATCAAAAACCTCGATAAGCTCTCTGTAACAGTAAGATGCATGCACACAGGCATCCTGTTTCCAATAAACAGTTATTTCTCCGTTTGTGTACTTTCTTTCGTATGAAAGCGATTTATCTCTTTCCATCTCCGCCTGGAATTCGTCAAATATTTAACTGTTTGCAATTTAACATTTTTTGTGAATTAAATCAGGAAATATGACATGATGAATATATATATTTGAACCCTATCCTGTTGATGAAGACTTGGGGAAAATATTTTTACTTTTTTAATCATTTCATGGTACCAGGAGCTAAATATATAATTAAAGAAATACCCGGCAAATATGGGCCATATATCATTCAAATGGCCCTTCTGATGTTGTTATCAGTCCAATCTTTTTCAGCCGGAGTATTTCCAAATTGGCCTGTTTCCTGGAATTCCTCACGTGTGCTTCCAACAGCATTTCTTCATCTTCTTTTTATTACTCTGGGTGCACTGGTAATAATTTGTGCAATAATAGTATTTCTTTCCTGGAAGCTTAAAAAAGTTAACCAGGAACTCACCCAGAGAAATAAACAAATTGAAGAGATAAACATCGATCTACAGAAATCAAATAAAGCACTTTCCGTTCAGAAAGATCTTATTACAAAGGAACATTACGAGTCAGATAAATTCTTTAAAATGTTAATCCATTCTGCCGATGATGGGATCTCTTTTTATGACCGGGACTGGAACCTGAAGTTCACTAATGCTGCTTTCTATTCTGTAATAGGATATGAAAAAGATTCATACCATTCAATTGATTCTAATGATTTAATCCATCCGGATAACAAGAACTATCCAATCGAAAGGTTTGAAGCCTTGAAAAACAATGGATTCCATGAAAGCGAGCTCAGACTAAGGCATAAAAATGGGCATTATGTCAACCTTTCCACCAGATCAGTTACGGTGAGAGATGAAAGCGGAGAGATTCTCGGAGCTCTGACAATTTCAAGGGATATTACAAAAATGAAGCAGGTTCACCAAGAGCTTATAAAGGCAAATGTTGAAGCTGAGACCAGTAACAGGCTGAAAACGAGCTTTCTGGCCAATATCTCACATGAAATACGAACACCGCTTAACAGCGTGGTCGGCTTCTCAAATCTTCTTCTTTCAGATGACATTTCAAAAGAAGTCAAAGAAGAGTATATTGAACATATTAACTATAATAGCGAAAAACTTCTGCAAATTATCGGAGATATAATTGATCTCTCACGGCTCGAAAGTTCGCAGATTGAAATAACATATGAAGAAGCATCTGTGAATGCCATTGTCAATGAAGTAGTTGATGAAGCGAGAAAGTTAATTCGGCGGAATGAAAAATCTATTATCCTCAATGTTAAGAATCAATTTGAAGACAGTACCGATTTGATTTTTACCGACAAAGTTTGGTTGAAAAGGGTATTAAACCATCTGATGGATAATGCGGTGAAATTTACTCTCGATGGCTCAATCGAATTCTCGTATTACAGGGAAGATGAAAACCTGGTTTTTAAAATAAAGGATACCGGTATTGGAATAAAAAAAGAAAATCTGGGAAGGATCTTTGAGGAATTCAGTCAGGAAATTGATGGACATCATCGTCCGTTTGAAGGACTGGGAATAGGACTTACTCTGGCAAAAGAGGTGGTCGAAAGAATGGGAGGCAAAATCTATGTGAAGTCCGAAAAAGGCATCGGATCGGAATTCAGCTTTTCAATTCCTTACCGGCCTGCCGGAAGTACAAAAGGTAAGTTTAAGTTACTGATCAAGGATCAGAGTACTAATCCGATAAACTGGAGTTCAAGAAAATGTCTTATCGTGGATGACAATAAGGATGTTCTGATTTACCTTAACCGGATACTTCTTGATACAGGAGTTACGGTCATTACAGCACGTTCTGGAGCCGAGGCGATTGAACTTATTAAGAATACTTCTGATATTGATGTTGTTGTTCTCGACATGCAAATGCCCGAAATGAATGGTATTGAGGCAACTAAACAGATCAGAAAAATAAGACAGGATCTCCCAATTATTGCTCAGACAGCTTTCATTTTTGAAGATGATAAAGATATTATTCTTGAAGCCGGATGTGATGCCTGCCTGATTAAACCTATACGTAAGGAACACCTGCTGACAGTAATGAGTTCGTTTATAAAATCTAATTAACTCGGTACCACGTACTTTTCCCCCCGATCCCCTTCTCTCCGCCAATTGGCGGAAAGAAGGGGGCGTAACACTTTGTATATGAATTTAATCCCCCTCTTTACGAAGTAGAGAGGGGGATTAAGGGGGTGAGTGCATGTGATCAAATTTCTTCTTACATTGCATGTAACTTGCAGTACATGCCAGACAAATTTGCTGATATTATTTTACCGGTCGCAGTTAAAGGAAGATTCACCTACAGAATTCCTGAACACCTTTCTGAAATCGCAATACCTGGTGTAAAAGTCCTGGTTCAATTTGGAAATAAGAAGATTTATTCGGGCATCATCTGCAAGACACATAATGATAAACCTGATATAAAAACCCTCCGTCCCATCATAGAAATCACAGATCCATTACCTCTGGTGAACGACAAACAATTAAATCTATGGTCCTGGATATCAGATTATTACATGTGTTTTGAAGGAGAAGTAATGAAAGCGGCTGTTCCATCAGCATTCTTTCCCGAGGGAGAAACGACAACACCGGTAAATTATAAATACAAACCAAAAGAAGAAACTTTTATTAAACTTGCCGCTCCTTTCTCCGATCAGGAGCTCAATGAAATCCTCGATAAGCTAAAGAAGGCTCCAAAGCAGGCTGAAATCGTCGCAGCTTATCTTCATCTCACCGGATACTCATCACAATCAGAGATTAAACCAATCAGGAAATCACTTTTGCTTAAGGACTCTAAGTCATCTCCGGGAATTATTGAAGTACTTGTAAAGAAAGGAATACTTTCATCAGTTTCACTTGAGATTGGCCGATTGACAGATCCGGAAAATCGTATTGAACCTCTTCGAAAGCTTAGTGATAATCAGTTAGTTGCATATAACTCTATTACTAATTCTTTTAAGGAAAAAGATATTGTATTGCTGCACGGAGTGACATCCAGCGGAAAAACTGAGATATACATTCATCTTATTGAGGAGCAGCTTAAACTTGGGAAGCAGGTACTTTATATGCTTCCGGAAATTGCTCTTACTGCACAAATAATCCTCAGGCTTCAAAGACATTTTGGTCCAATCACAGGGGTTTATCATTCCCGTTTCAACGACCAGGAAAGAGTTGAAATCTGGAATAGGGTCACTGATGAAAACCTGAATACAGGATACCGGCTTATATTAGGGGTCAGATCGTCATTATTCCTTCCGTTCAGTAACCTCGGGCTGGTTATAGTAGATGAAGAACACGACAGCTCCTATAAACAACATGATCCTGCTCCAAGATATCATGCACGCGATTCCGCAATAATGCTTGCATCCCTGCATAAAGCTAAAACTCTGATTGGTTCTGCTTCCCCTTCTGTCGAGAGTTATCATAATGCAGTTATTGGCAAATACGGTCTTACAGAATTAAAGGAGAGATTTGGTCAGATTAAATTACCTGAAATCATTATTGCAAATACTCGTGAAGCATACAGAAAGAAGCTGATGGTTTCACATTTTACACCCGAATTGCTGACTGCAGTTGATGAAGCCCTGGGTAAAAATGAACAGGTAATTCTTTTTCAGAACAGGAGGGGATTTTCTCCTTATGTTGAGTGTTCTGAATGTGGCTGGATACCGACCTGTGTACAATGTGCTGTTAATCTGACATACCATAAAAATATTAACAGGCTGGTTTGCCATTATTGCGGATATACCTCAGCAATACCTTCGAAATGTGGCAGCTGTAATTCATCCGGACTCGTTACCAGAGGATTTGGTACCGAGAAAATAGAAGATGAAATAAAAATTGTTTTTCCCAATGCAACAGTGGGAAGAATGGATCAGGATACAACAAGAAGTAAAAATTCATTTAATAAAATAATTAAGTCCTTTGAAGAACATAGGATTGATATACTAATCGGGACCCAGATGATTTCCAAAGGGCTTGATTTTGAGAACCTTACAGTCGTAGGGATCCTCAATGCAGATAATTTAATGAACTATCCGGATTTCAGAGCTCATGAAAGGAGCTTTCAGCTTATGGAACAGGTCAGCGGAAGAGCAGGGCGAAGACAAAAACATGGCAAAGTTGTAATTCAAACCTCCGACCCTGATAATAAGATGATTAGGCTTATGCTGAGGCACGATTATCTGAATATGTATAAAATCCAGATTGGAGAAAGATCGACTTTTAATTATCCACCCTTCTGCAGAATGATAAAGATAAACCTGAAACACAAAGACCGGGCTTCACTAAACAATTTTGCAGATATACTTGGAAGCGACCTTAGAACATTTTTTGGAAAGAGGATACTTGGTCCGGAATATCCGATTATTTCGCGGATACAGCTATGGTATATTAAAACCATTCTGATTAAGATAGAAAAGGAAAAACCGCTCGTCAGAACTAAAGAGATAATCATGGAAACCATCGCCAGGCTTGAAAAAGTAAAAGGAGCTGGGGCACTGAGAATTACTATTGACGTGGATCCATAATAGAGAGGTGCAAAGGTACAATGGTACAAAGGTTCAAGGGTTATAAAGAATGATCCCATCATGAGAGAGCTTGTCCCGAGCGAAGCCTCGAGAGGCTAGGAGTGGGTTAAAGTTTTAAAAAGTTGTTAAATTTGATAGTAATTTGTTTTCCATGAAAGTCGAAGTCTCCAACGGTGAAATAATTGATAAGCTTACAATTATACAGATAAAGCTTGAACGGATTAAAGATGAAGCAAAGCTCAAAAACCTGAAAAAAGAATTTGAGAAGCTTTCAAAGGTTACCTCAAAAATCATAAGCACCACTGATCCGTTATATGTTGCTCTTTATGAGGTTAATTGCGAACTTTGGGATATTGAGGACCACATACGCGACCTGGAACGGAAGAAAGATTTTGGAGATGATTTTATTTCAACAGCCCGTTCAGTCTATTTTAAAAACGATAAACGTGCTGAAATAAAAAGGGGAATAAACATAAAAACCTCTTCAGGTCTTATCGAAGAAAAATCATACGAAAAATACTAGGATGCATATTCTTGTCATTAGAACATCGGCAATGGGAGATGTAGCTCTCACTACACCTGTAATTGCCGGATTGAGAAAACAATACCCTGATATTAAAATAACATTGTTAACCAGATCATTTTTTGAGCAATTTTTTTACTCATTTGAAGGGTTAAATCTTTTTCTTGCAGAGTTTAATAAAAAGCATAAAGGATTCACAGGAATAATCCGTCTTTTCAGAAATATAAAAAATAAAAATAAAATAGATCATGTCATTGATCTTCATAATGTCCTGAGATCCAGAATTATATGCTTTTTATTCAAACTGTCCGGAGTCCCGGCAACAATTATCGATAAAGGAAGAAGTGAAAAGAAAGCTGTGATAAAAGGAAGAATAAAAGTCCAGCTTAAACATTCAGTAGAGAGATATTGTGATGCTTTTGCCAGAGCCGGATTTCCGGTCTCACCATCCAATGTACCATGTTTAAAACTCTCTCCGGGTGGCCTTTCAGAAATATCGGGTCTTCAAATAAACATGGACGACATGAATATCGGAGTAGCACCTTATGCAAAACAGAAGCTTAAAATATGGCCGGAAGAGTACATGATTAAGCTGCTGAAGCTAATATCAGAAAAACGTAGTGTAAAAATTTGGTTATTTGGTGGTTATGATGAGATTGAGCAACTGAAAAAATTCGGGTCAATGGTGCCGAATTCTTTTCTGGTTGCAGGAAAACTTAGCCTGGCCGGTGAAATTGCACTTATAAGCCGGCTTGATATTATGATCACGATGGACTCTGGAAACATGCACATGGCTGCAATGGTTGGAACAGCTGTTATTTCAATCTGGGGAGGCACAGATCCTCTGATCGGTTTTGGTGCATGGCAGCAGTCTGATGAGTATGCTTTAAGAATTCCTGTTGAGGAGCTTACATGCAGGCCGTGTACAGTATTTGGCAAAGGAGAATGCAGAAGGAAAGATTTTGCATGTATGACCTGGCTGACACCGGAAAAAGTCTTTGAAAGACTGATTAATTTGAAAATTATATAATTTCAAGATTAGGAAATTCTATTTTCAGATGCATTTCACGTTGAGGCAATTATTTCCTTTCAGAGTTTAAGTCTTATTTTCAGTCTGACTAAAAGCGCTGTCAATAACACCATCAATATGGCCCACACCAGTGATCCGGCAATAACCACGAGAGGATTATGGGATTGTTTATATATAAGTATAGGTACACCAGAGATCCAGATCAGATAATATAAAATATCAGGTGCAAGATAGGTGGTCAGGGAATGTTCACCGGCAGGCTTTATAAATCCTGCCCAACCGGTCAATTTTCTGACATCAGCAATCCAGTAAATAAGGATGAAAACCAAAAGGCTGATACCACAGCAGATTAAAGCCCAGCTTGGTGTTCCGATTATTTTGGAGATGATGAACCAATGCCTCAGGATAAATCCTCCGGTCAGGTAAAAAACACCCAGAGCAATGAATAGCGGAATGATTTTCTTGAATTCTGCTACAGGAAGTTTTTTAATTATTAATCCTGCCAGGAGTCCGGACAAAACTATGAATGGCACATTTCCGTCAATTATAACACCGAAAATAATACTGACCAATTCCGGAACCTTGATTAAATGCCATCCTGCAAGCATATTAAGAACAAGAAAGATAATTGCTGTAGCAATAGTTTTTATTATTGATTCGCGGCACAGGAGGTAAGTGAATGCAGAAACAAGATAGCCCCAGCCTATGAGTCCGAGAATTCCCCACCATTCTGTAACTAGCGACCCTCCATTTTCGGGCTTCCCGGATCTGAATTTAAATACCAGAAAACAAAGAAGAGCCATTCCTGCCAGACGCATTCCGGTGATAAATAAGAACCTTTTGTCTCTGTCCTGATAATCATTCCAGATCAGGAATACACCAAGGTACATAAGCAAAGCCCAAAGGTTTCTGCTTAAACCAGTTAGTTCACCATTCACCCTTTCGGTGTTAAGCATCAGGACACCGATAATCAGCAAGCTTATAGTTCTTAAAAGGATATGTTTACTTATTCCCAATTTATCCTGTCCGGCAGATAATCTTTTCGAAATTGAAAAAGGTATTGCCATCCCCACCAGGAACAGGAATCCCGGGAATACCCAATCAGCAAGACCCATCCCATCAAAATCGGCCGGTTGGTGACCTAGCCATGATGGTGCAACCTGCATATTAAGGTCGTTTACAAATAACATTAACAGTAATGTGAAGCCTCTCATTATATCTATTGAGAAGATCCGGTTATAATTAGCCATTAAAGAGAAATTTTATGCTTTAAAACACTAAAATTAGTAATAAATTAATGTTTGGTCAATGGTAAACTTTTTTATAGCTGGGAAAGATTTATTTATCGATCTGATTTTTATTATTTTTGTCAGCTTGAAATTATAGTCCGCCTTCTCAGCCAGTTGGCGGATTCAGCGGTCAATGCGGGGTGTGGTCCCGCGAACGCAGGATTGGTAGTCCCGAGTACTCGGGATTCGGGACGTATAGGTCGGAATTAAAATTATCGGGGTGTGGCGCAGTTGGTAGCGTACTACGTTCGGGACGTAGGGGCCGGAAGTTCGAGTCTTCTCACCCCGACAAAAGAAAAAGCCTTTCCGCGACAGCGGGAGGGCTTTGTTTTTTCATTGCGTAGAAAGCTTGCTTTCTTAAGCAAAATGAAAAAATAAAGACCATAATGAGCGAAGCGAATGAAAGGGTTCTTCTTTTAAGGCATCATCTGGAAGTCCGCGAGGCCCGCATTAGCGGGACGAGCAATCTTCTCACCCCGACCATAAATCAAAAAAGACCATTGTAAATCAATAAATTACAGTGGTCTTTTTGCTTATAGTAGAAAATATAGTAAAAAATTTCTAATTTACAAAGTCTGCCATTTCACTTTTTTCTTTATTTTATGCTGTAAAGTAATTTCCTTTGGATTGAAGGTTTATAAGAATAACCTGAGAATTTTAAATAAACACCAATATCCGATAATGAGGAATATTCAACTATCCCCGCTTACGAACAAATTAAATTAATAAAAAAACAAATCCTGAAACAATCATGAAAAAGCTTATTGCCCTGATTACTGCGATATTTGTGTTCAGCTCTTATACGAATTCACAAAATATCGAAAAGCATGCTACGCAGGGATTCGACACACCCCGGACTGGTATAGCACACGGAAAAATTGATACAATCAGCTATGCTTCAAAAACTGTCGGCACAAAACGCAAGGCTTTGATCTATACACCGCCGAATTACTCAAAAAATAAAAAATATCCTGTTTTATATCTTTTGCATGGTATTGGCGGCGATGAAAAGGAATGGCTTAAAGGAGGCCAACCCCAGGTTATTCTGGATAATCTTTATGCTGAAAACAAAATTAAGCCGATGATTGTGGTAATGCCGAATGGCAGGGCTATAAAGGACGACCGTGCGACAGGAAATATCATGGCGCCCGATAAGGTAGAAGCGTTTGCAACTTTCGAGAAAGATCTGCTTAACGATCTTATTCCATATATAGAAAAAAAATACCCGGTAATAAAAGACCGTGAACACCGTGCTATAGCAGGTCTCTCAATGGGTGGAGGGCAATCGTTGAATTTCGGGCTGGGCAACCTCGACAAGTTTGCCTGGATAGGTGGATTCTCTTCCGCTCCTAATACCAAGCCTCCTGAACAACTGCTGCCTTACCCGGAAAAAGCCAGAAAAATGCTGAAGCTGCTCTGGATTTCCTGTGGTGATAATGACGGACTGATTATATACAGCCAGCGTACCCACGATTATCTGAATGCATATAATGTCCCCCATATCTATTATATCGAACCCGGAGTGCACGACTTTAAAGTCTGGAAAAATTCCTTGTACATGTTTTCGCAACTAATTTTTAAACCGGTAGATGTATCAAAATTTAACAAATACAGTGTCGTGGGAATACCAGCTACAACCAATGTACGGGGAGTAAAATATCCGCAGATATTACCTGACAGCCGTGCAATTTTTCGTGTCAAAGCACCTGATGCACAAAGGGTTCAGCTCGATCTGGCAAAGAAATACGACATGGTAAGAAACAGTGAGGGAGTCTGGGAGGTGACAACCGATTCCTTGACTGAAGGATTTCATTATTATTCCCTCCTGGTTGACGGATTACCTATCGCTGATCCCGCAAGTGAAACATTTTACGGAATGGGTCGGATGGTAAGCGGTATTGAGGTTCCGTTCAAAGGCGATGACTATTATGAAATCAAGGATGTCCCTCACGGGGAAATTTGTATAAAATATTATTATTCCACGGTTTTCAACCGCTGGCGTCAATTTTATATCTATAAACCTGCGGTTTATGATGTCAATATAAACGAAAAATACCCTGTATTGTATATTTTACATGGTGGAGGAGAAGATGAAAGAGGATGGGCTACCCAGGGTAAAACAGATTTGATTCTCGATAACCTCATTGCAGCAAATAAAGCAAAACCAATGCTTGTCGTGATGCCGGATGGAAATGTAAATGCTCAGGGTTTTGGTGAAAACACACTAAGAATGTTTGAAAGAGAACTGAAACAATGCATCATTCCCTTTGTCGAAAAAAACTATCGTGCAGAAACCGGTTCCGGGAACCGGGCACTTGCAGGTCTGTCGATGGGTGGGATACAAACTCTTTATGTCGGAATAAATAACACCGATTTATTTTCATACCTTGGAGTTTTCAGCTCCGGATGGATAATGCCTGCACAGAGCGATCTTGCTGATAAACAATATGATTTTATGGAAAAAAATGTCGATAAGATTAGCAGTAATTTAAAGCATCTCTGGATTTCAATGGGTGGCAAGGAAGATATAGCTTATCAGAATTGTCAGACCATGCTTTCTAAGTTTAATGAGATGAAGATTAAATACACTTATAGCGAATACCCTGGAGGGCATACGTGGCCGGTGTGGAGGAATAACCTGTACAACTTTGCACAGCTGTTATTTAAATAGACAAAAAAACACAACGATACACCATATTGATAAGTCTAAAAGTAATAACTATGAAAATCTTAAGAAATTTAATCTATTTCATGATTTTGTCAGGATTGGTATCAGGGAACCTTCTGTCTCAGGAACCCGCTGTGATTAAGATTGATTTTGACCGTAAAATAGGAGCAATTGATCCGAACATTTATGGTGCTTTTGTTGAGCCTATACGTACTGTTGTATATGGAACCATTTATGATCCCTCTTCTCCTCTTGCTGATGAGAAAGGCTTCAGAAAAGATTTGATTGAGCTTATCCGGGAGCTGAAAATACCTGTTCTCAGATGGCCGGGTGGAAATTATGTGTCAGGCTATAACTGGGAGGATGGAATCGGCCCGAAGGAACTGCGTCCGGCAAGGAAGGACCTTGCATGGAATCAAATTGAAAGCAACCAGATGGGGACTGATGAATACGTAAAACTCTGCAACCTTTTAGGGTCAGAAAATTTTATTTGCATTAACGCCGGAACAGGTACACTTGACCAGGCAAGGCACTGGGTAGAATATTGCAATGTTGAAAAAGGAACATACTATTCAGACCTGAGGAGAAAGTATGGTAGTGAAAAGCCCTTTAATGTAAAGTACTGGGCTCTCGGAAACGAAATTGACGGACCCTGGCAGATGGGTCAGAAAAATGCTGAAGACTATTGCAAGTTTGCCCTGGAAGCTGCCAAGTTGATGCAACTGGTTGACAAGAATATTAAACTGATTGCTTCAGGTGCTTCAAATTATAAACCGGATAATGGCTGGATCGACTGGAATGATTATGTATTGCAACAGATGGTTGGGAAGATCGATTATCTTTCTGTTCACAGATATGCTACAGAGGCATTATCAGGTGACAGGAACTTCTCCGGCATGATGTCATTAGGTCTTGATGTTGATAAAAAGATTGATATGGTGAAAGCCCTGATTGAGAAGGCAATGCTAAAATCAGGATCAAAAAGACCAGTATATATTTCATTTGATGAGTGGTCAGGTGGTGGGAATAACCTTACCGGATCATTAATGGTAGCTCAGCATCTGAACTCCTTTATCAGGCATGCCGATATAGTTAAGATGGCAAATATTACCATGCTGTCAAGTCTTGTGGGTAACTCACCAGATGGGGATTTCAGGAATGCATTATTTCAGTCGTTCTATCTGTATTCCAATAACTGCCATGGCACTTCCCTCGATGTTTATACCAGTTGTGAAAAATATAGTAATAATATATTTAAAGATATTCCTTATCTGGATGTCACCGCAGTATTGAATGATTCTGCTAAAATGCTGGTAGTGAATGTCATCAACAAGCATGAAACAAAAGCTATCCCGGCAGATATTGTTTTACAGACCGGTGATTTTACCGGAAATGTGAAAACTTACGAGGTAAACGGAAAAACGACAACTTCGAGCAATACTAAGACCGAAGAGGCTGTAAGTATCAACGCAAATGAAATTAAATTTAAGGGTAATGTCATTCATTACAGTTTTCCTGCGCATTCTTTCACACAGCTTGAGATACCCATTAAATAATTTGAATATTCTGCTCCGGCCATGTCGCTTATGGTAATTCGGATAAAAAAGAAAAATTAGAAGCAGGACATATTTGTCTTAGTTGTCACGGTACTCTTAATGATCGTAAAGATGGCACAGTGTTGATATAAAATTTGGATAGGTTTGCGATAGTTTATTGAATCAGAAAATTATAGAAAAATGAGAAGTTCCTTTTACACTCTTATCGGATTAATAGGTCTGACCGTGTTGAAAGCGTCTTTCATCATGGCCCAGGACAGTCCAGATAAATCTAATTATCTGCAAGTTAATACGTATGTTAACCCGGTTTTACCAGGTGATCATCCTGATCCGACTTTGTTAAATGTGGGTGATGATTTTTATCACTGTGGTTCTTCTTTCCATTTTAATCCTTATATACCTATTTACCATTCCAAAAATCTGGTTCATTGGGAAGTAATTGGCAGAGTGTTACCACCATCAAAAGCTGGTTGGGTTACCGATCGCCCTTCAGCAGGGATTTGGCAGGGGGCTATCACCTATTTCTATGGCTCGTACTGGATATATTTTTCAGCTAACGGACAATGGTTTTGTAAGGCAGATTCTCCTGCCGGCCCATGGTCAGACCCCGTACAGGTAAAAACCAACCCTGTTACCGGGCCTCTGGGTTATGACAATTCCATTTTTGTTGATGACGATGGTAAACCTTACATGGTTACTAAGAACGGCCAGAAAGTTAACCGCATCCAGGCACTTGGCAGAGACGGGCAATTGACAGATTCAGTGATAAACCTCGACTGGATTAATGCAAAACTGCAGTACAGCTGGGCAGAAGGACCGGTAATGTGTAAACGTAACGGATACTATTTCTATTTTCCTGCCGGCGATGTATCAGGAGGTCAATATGTTCTAAGAACCAAAGTGCTTACAAGCGATTCAACAAAATGGGAAAGACTGGGAAATTTCTTTAAACCTGTTACAGAGGCCAACGTTGGTTTCCGACGACCCAACCATATTTCCGCACTTGTTCAGCTGGCAGACGGAACCTGGTGGACTCTCGGTCAGAGCTATGAAAAATATGATGGAGATGATTGGTCAGGTATGGGCCGTCAAACCTCACTCTATCCTGTTATCTGGGAAGGTGACAGACCGTGGGGAATGGCTCCTACAAATAAGCCAATTGTAAAACCGAACCTGCCTCAATCAGGCATTTTATGGAGAAGTGTGGTAAGCGACGATTTCGACAACAATTCCCTGGGTGCCTGGTGGCATTTCCTGACCAAAAAAGCAGTTGCCAGTTATTCTCTTAACGAAAGAAAAGGATGGATAAGGCTTACACCCGATAATGACCGAACACACCTGGTCCAGAAAGAAACAGACCATTACTATACCGCAGTAACAAGGATTGACCTGGACGCAACAGATTCTACTGTCAAAGGTGGAATCTATCTTACCAACGGCAACCAGAGAGTCATTGTAAGATTATACACCGGTTACGATAATGGTAAGAAGATCTTTTTTAATCTCGATACTGCTTCTCGCATTATACCCAATCAATGCGGTAATATTGTCTGGTTAAAGCTGGAAAGAAAAGAACACAATTTGACCGGTTATTGCAGCAGCGATGGCGATAACTGGATTTCCTTAGGTAGTCCTATCAGTTCTGTAAAACTTGACAGGACCCAGCCAAATTATAATTCATGGGTAGGTACAAGCGTGGGTTTATTTGCAGAAGGCAAACCAGCCGATTTTGATCTCTTTATCTGTAAAGATGGTTTTTCCTCACTTTCTGCAGCCGGATATAGCAACTACTTTGGTGTAAAAACAGTTATTAAAGATTCAGAAAAAACGGTTACAAATACCTCCTCCATTGGAGGCTGGTTAATGATTTCCGGTGTTGAATTAGGTAAAGTATCTCCATCAGCGGTTGAGGTAGTCGCTTCTTCAGAAGTAAAAGGTAAACTTGAAATCTGGCTGGATGATTTAAAGAATGGTAAATTGATTGCAGCAATACCGGTTAGTGCAACCGGAAGTGAAAATAAATGGAAAGCTTTCTCCAAAGCTGTCAAAAAGGAAGCAGGGCACCACGATGTATTTATTAAATTCCCTTCAGGGAAAGAGGGCAAAATATTCATCAAATCAGTACGATTTCTTAAGTAAAAATATATCTGTAAACAAATAATCTGACTTAAATGAAACAAGCAGCAATAAAAAATAAAATGATTATGAAAAAGCTGTTTCTATTGGTTTTGTTGCTTTCCATTTTGTACCAGACTGGCTTAATAGCACAAAAATTCCATAGTGATAATGGGGACGGGACTTACACCAATCCGGTTATTATTTCAGATTTCCCCGATCCGGATGTAATCCTGGTGGATAATACATACTACATGGTTAACACTACCATGTTTGTCTTTCCGGGTGTAACGGTTCTGAAATCATACGACCTGGTCAACTGGGAATATTGCAGTAATGCAGTACCCCGGTTCGATTTTAATAAATGCTACAACCTTGATGGATGTAACCGGTATGGTCATGGACAATGGGCGACCAGTATAAAATATAACAACGGTAAATTTTATTTGCTCTTTATAACGCTCGATGAAGGCGGATTTCTCTGTTCGGCTTCTAAGGCTGAGGGGCCCTGGGAAATTAAAAAATTACCAAAAGGATTTTATGATCCCGGCTTATTCTTTGATGATGACGGCAGAATATATGTCGTACATGGCAACAGCAAAATTCTGATAACCGAACTGGATAAAAACTTTGCTCCAAAAAGCAACGATTCCCTTGTTTTTACGGGTACTATCCGAAACGGACTTGAGGGAAATCATATGTATAAAATCAATGGCTATTACTATATGTATAGCACTTATGGCGGCAGGGACGGGATACAGGTGACACTGCGCTCAAAAAATATCTATGGCCCTTATGAACAAAAGGTGGTATTGCGCGATACCACACGGGGGGTGACGTTTGGTGTGCACCAGGGTGCACTTATTAAGACCCAGACAGGCGAATGGTGGTCCATGCTATTTGTTGATAGCGGTCCTTTCGGACGTTTTCCATCTTTACAGCCGGTAACATGGGAGGATGGATGGCCAATGGTCGGAGTTAACGGAAGGGGTGTTGTAACTTACAGGAAACCTAATGTCGGAAAGGAATATCCTGTTAAAGATTTCCCGACCTCCGATGAGTTTAATGGCACAAAATTAGGTATGCAGTGGGGATGGAATCACAATCCTGATTCAACAAAATGGTCGTTGACTCAAAAGCCGGGTTATTTGAGATTAATAACTGCAAAAACTGTATCAAACCTACGCGAAGCACGTAATACTCTCACTCAGAGGCCTTTTGCCAATTATGATCAAAGTATTCCCACAACAGCTGCAACCAGAATGGAAACTGATAATATGAAGGATGGCGATATAGCCGGCCTGGCAGTTTTTCAGAGCCCATATGCCTTTATAGGCGTAAAGAAGGGGAATGGATCCAAACATATCATAATGGTAAATAATGGCAAAACAATTGATTCTGTGGCAATAAAAAAATCCACTATTTACTTACGTACTATAGCTTCCAATTCTACAAGTAAAGCATCTTTCGAATACAGTTTTGGCAATAAGACGTTCAAACCACTGGGAAATGAACTGTTCATGAGATTCAGTCTTTCCATGTTTACCGGGAACAAATTTTCCCTCTTTAATTATGCAACAAAAGAAACCGGGGGATATGTTGATTTTGATTGGTTTAGAGTAAAGTGAACTTTAAATTAATAGCAAATTATTATGAAAAACTTCAAACTACGTCTGATCATAATTTATCTATCTCTGATATTTTCTGCCCTTAACAATTTAACTGCCCAAAACCCAATTATCTGTGACCAGTTTTCTGCAGATCCGACAGCCAGGGTTTTCAACGGCAGGGTCTATGTTTATCCTTCCCATGATATTCTGGCAAAGCCTGGTCACGGACGTGTCGGCTGGTTCTGCATGGAAGACTATCACGTTTTCTCATCCTCAAACCTTACCGACTGGACCGATCATGGTGTCATTGTAAGCCAGAACAAAGTCAGCTGGGTCGATTCAACTTCATTCAGTATGTGGGCCCCCGACTGTATCGAAAGAAATGGCAGGTATTATTTTTATTTTCCCGCAAACATGAAAGCCGGTTTAGGCAGAGGTTCTTCGATTGGTGTTGCAATTGCAGACAATCCGGCCGGAACTTATACCCCGCAGCCCGAACCGATTAAAAATGTCCGTGGCATCGATCCCAATCTTTTTATCGATAAAGACGGGCAGGCTTATATGTACTGGGCAATGGGGAATATATCTGTTGCAAAGCTGAAAGAGAACATGCTGGAACTTGAATCTGATCCGCAAGTGGTTGGTGAACTGCCCAGGCAAGGATTGAAAGAGGGTCCTTTTCTGTTCGAACGGAACGGTATTTATTATATGACATATCCGCATGTTCAGAATAAAATTGAAAGACTTGAATACGCAGTGGGAGATAATCCGATGGGGCCTTTCAAAGTTATGGGTGTAATAATGGGCGAATCCCCTATGGGCTGCTGGACGAATCACCATTCGATTATTGAATTCAACAATCAGTGGTACCTGTTCTATCATGAGAATGATCTGTCACCAAAATTCGATAAGAACAGGTCTGTCAGGATCGACAGCCTGTTTTTTAACAATGATGGTACCATTCAGAAAGTGACGCCTACTTTTCGTGGTGTTGGGGTAACCAGTGCCTTGAAAAATATCAAAATCGACCGCTATAATCACAAAAGCGAAACCGGTGTGTCTGTTGCTTTTCTTGATACCCTCAATACATTCAAAGGCTGGAAGACCATACTCGGCAAACAGAATGCCTGGATATCATACAATGCTGTTGATTTCGGAGGCAAGAAAATTAAATCGGTCCGGGTAAAAGCCTTGTCACAAACGGGAGGCACCCTGCAAATTCGCCTGGATAAAACGGACGGAACTTTACTTGCTGAAGTAAAATTACCTAAAGGTACGGGTTGGAATACAATCGATACAAGTATGTTGAAATATCAAAAAGGAATTCATAACCTGGTCGTAGTACTTAAAGACAATAATCCTGTTGAAATAGACTGGATTCAATTTGTAAATTAGTTACTGGCGTACCAAATTATAAACTACTAAGAAAACTATCTTAATTTGGATAATCAGTCTGGCTTTAATTGTTAATTTAACTGCCCAAGATGATTCTCTTCTCACCCCGACTTCGCCCGCCGAAGTTCAGAATTTCTGAACGAAGGCGGGTTTTTCATTTCGGCAGGCTTCGTACGCCTACGCTGAAGCTTTAGCACAAGCGTATAGGCAAAGCCCGACAAAATGATCAAATGGCCTTGTAAATCAAATATTTACGAGGCCATTTTAATTAGTAGTACAAAAAGTAGTACAAAATATTTTCGAAAAAAATCTGTCCTTTACATTCAATTACTAAGGTGAGGCTTTTAACTTTGTATATCTAATATAATCATGAAAAATGAATTCAGATGAAGACGATGATATCGCACGGTCGGAAAGTCTTCCTATTTACAGGAAAGGAAAAGAGATCTTTGATATGGTAAGTAAAATTGCGGCTCTTATCCCTGAGAATGATGAATACCTTAAGGAGGTTAAAGCCTGCATGCTATGTGATGCAGCACAACTGACCGTAAAAGTGGCCGGCGCTGAAGCAGCTGGATTGTATGACCTCAAAATGGAAAATGCTGCCATAATACGTAAAGCAGCACGCGACCTGATGGTCCAACAACATTCACTCGATATGTTTGGTTTTGAATATGTCGAGTATTATCAAATTGTAAGAGACCTTATTGAAGAATACCGACTGTTGTTCATTGCCTGGGTGGCAGGATTTGATAAATGGGATTATATAATTGACCGGTGGGGCCTTTTTAATCCTCCGGGAGTTGGCCCATTCGACAAAGACCCCGACGATGACATACCGTTTCATGGTTTTGAAGAAGATACCGAAGAATGATGAGCTGTCCCTGTCTTTCTTCTTAAGTAGGTATATAGCGATTACCTCTGATTTACCCTGCTAGAATTCTTATCAGGTCATCATTCAGGTAGTAAACTTCGGAACCATCCTTTTTTGGAGTTAAAATCTTTGCAGCAACCAGTTCTTCCATAAGTTTTGAAAGAGTCGTCCGGGATGATCTGCCTAAGACATTTCCAATTATTTTTGGTTTTATATATGGTTGACTGAAAATAGCCTCATTTACCTCTTTTGTGTACCATCTGATTTTTGACTTTCCATAAATTAATGTCGAATCCATCTGTTCCAGTATGTCATTAATCAGATTGTTGGTCAGAGCAGATGTATTTTCAACGGCATCAAGCATAAAGAGAATCCAGTTTTTCCACGAACTTAGTTGGGTTACAGCACCAAGATTATAGTAGTAGTCTGACTTATTAACAATTATATACTTTGACAGGTATAGTACTGGTTGATTTAATAGTCCTTTTTGTACAAGGTAGATCAGGTTAATAATACGGCCAGTTCTTCCATTGCCATCCTGGAAAGGGTGAATTGCTTCGAATTGATAATGCGCAACACACATTTTGATCAATGGGTCAGTTGGGAAATTGTTATCGTCATTCAGATAACTTAAAAGGTTATCCATTAGCCGCTCCACAATATTATTCCCTCTTGGTGGTGTATAGATTACTTCTCCTGGTCGTAACTCACTTTGTCCTCTTCTGATAACAACATTTGCCTGTGGAGGACGTATGCCGGATGTGGTATTCTTGATTTGACGGAAGATCGATAGTACTAAATGAAGATTTAAGATTTTTGTTTCTTTCATGGAATGATATCCGGCCCATAGTGCTTCTCTATATCTTAGAACTTCTTTCGTAGCAAGATCTGCCTTTTCTTCACTTTTATTATCAGAAATTGCTTTATACAGTTCGTCTTCAGTAGTGAATATATTTTCTATTTCCGTTGAAGTTTTGGCTTCCTGTAATGCTATTGTATTTACCAGCATATAAGGATTTGGAAGTCTCATAACATTGATATTTACAGTGGCCAATGCTCTTGAAGCAGATACCAGCTTTTTTAAAATATCGATGTCATCATCTATTTCAGCTGAGGGTGTAAGAGGAGGAAGATCATTAAAAGGGACATTCCTGTCGAATTTTGGCTTAGCCATGGTTGTTCAATATTTGCTAAATTATGGACATGCTGCAAATTTATGTAGTATTTTCATCAAAAACAATAGTACATGTCCAATATTTTAATATTTCTGGACATGTAATCAAAACGTGTCCATTTTTATCCTGAATTAGGGCTTCATCTTTTAAATCTTCTCACCCTCCAAGAATCTCCTTTACTTTTGCAGAAATCTCTTTCCCGTCTGCTTTTCCTGCAAGCTCCTTCATGGCAACACCCATTACCTTGCCCATATCGGCAGGTGATTTTGCGCCAACCCTGTCAATGATAGCTTTAAGAGCTTTTGAGAGCTCTTCATCGTTCATTTTTGCAGGCAGATATTTTTCAAGTGTCTCTGCTTCAGCAATCTCAATTTTATACAGGTCCTCACGATTCTGTTCCTTATAAATAGTGGCTGATTCCCTTCTCTGCTTTACAAGCCTCTGAATAATTTTTAATTCTTCATCAGAAGTAAGAACGGAACCGGCTCCCTTTTCAGCCCTGGCTAATGTAAAAGCAGTCTTTGCAGCCCTGATTGCTTCGAGGGCAACTTTGTCTCTGCTTTTCATCGTATTAATAAGATCCGAAGAGATTTTTTCAGTAAGTGACATATTAATAATATTTCAATGTTATAAAAAAAGTTAAAATTCAGTACAAAGATACAAGATACATATTAAATGTAACGGACAGACATGTACCTGAATCATAAATTCAATATCTTTAAACCTGCATCATGATTATCTTTTATATGCACAAAAGACTTATCAATCTGCATCTCAGGCAATTACTTTTTTTAGCGGCTGGATTATTCTTGTTTCAGCTCCTGAATGCCCAGCAGCAAAATCTTGACTATTTTTTGGAAAAGGGTCTTCAGAACAGTCCTTTGCTAAAGGATTATAAGAACAGAGTAAAATCAGCGCTCATCGACAGTATGCGGATCAGGGCAGGGCAGAAAATACAGGTAAATGCTTCCAGCATTAATTCATATGCTCCTGTAATCAGAGGCTGGGGATATGATGAAGTTAAGACCGATATAGCACAGTTAAACGCTGCCTTACAGGTTTCAAAAGAGATTACCTGGAACAAAAACCTTCAGAATAAATACCAGGCTATCAGATTGCAAAACCAGTCTGCTCTTCTGGAAGGATCCCTGTCAGAAAAAGATCTGAAAAGAACGATAATATCCCAGTATATTCTTGCTTATGGTGATCAGCAATATTTTGAATTGAATACCGAAGTGCTAAACACCCTCAGGCAGGAAGAAAAAATCGTTAAAAAACTTGCGGAAAATGGATTCTACAAGCAGACGGAATATCTCTCGTTCGTAGTGAACATCCGTCAGCAGGAGCTAATTGCCTCGCAGTATGATTATCAGTTTAAGACTGATTATGAATCGCTTAACTATTTATGCGGAATTTTTGATACAACTAGGTTCGTCCTTGTCAGGCCTGACCTGGAGTCAAATTCTTCACCAGGAATGAGTAATACCTTATTTTACAGGCAGTTCCTTATCGACAGCATGAAGCTGGTAAATGCTGACAGACAGATAGACTTTGACTATCAGCCAAAGCTCTCCCTCTTTGCCGATGGAGGCTACCTCTCTTCACTTGCTATCACCCCATGGAAGAATTTTGGAATCAGTGCCGGGTTAACTTTGACTGTTCCTATTTATGACGGAAAGCAGAAACAAATGCAGCATAACCAGATCTTAATTTCTGAATCCACACGTTCAAATTACAGGGACTTTTTTAAGAATCAATACAGTCAGCAAATCGCTCTGCTCAGGCATCAGCTCTATTCTATCGATCAGATTACCGGAAAGACGCAGGAACAGCTTAATTATACCATGGCTCTTGTTGATGCGAATCGTGTTCTGCTCAATTCTGGTGATATTTCAATTACCGATTACCTTTTGTCTTTAAATAATTACCTGAATGCAAAAAATCTGCTTATTGAAAAAGCTATTGAACGATTCAGAATAATAAACGAAATGAATTACTGGAATGAAAAATAACGGAATAATATGAGAAAATCATTAACCACAGGAATTATCTGTCTGTTTTTCCTTGTCTCCTGCGGGAGGACACGTGAAACGGGTTCAGCGGTTGAGACAGAAAGCCTTACCCCGGTCACCGTGACTCATCCGGTTGTCGGATCCCTTTCGGAAGTTATTACTTTAAATGCTACTTCAAGATTCCTGCTTAAAACTTCAGTCAAGTCAGATATAAACGGATATCTTCAGAAAGTACAGATACACCTGGGCCAGAGAATAAGCCGGGGACAGGAGCTTTTCGAAATAAGATCGAAAGAATCGGAACATCTTGGAAATACGATCAATAAGCTCGATACAGCATTCCACTTCAATGGCACGGTTTCGGTTAAATCTCCTTCCGATGGGTATATTACAGAACTCTCATACAAAGCAGGTGATTATGTCCAGGATAATGAAATTCTGGCAGCTATATGCGATATAAGCAGTCTTGTATTTTTACTTGAACTTCCTTATGAGCTTAGCAGCTATATTCCTGATAATAAAAATATTGATCTCCTATTACCTGATGGCAATAAACTAAAAGGAACAATTGAATCGTCATTCCCATCAGTTGACCCTGTTTCTCAGACGCGGTTATGCGTGATTCATGCAAATGAAGTTTCATCAATTCCTGAAAACCTGGTTGCAACAGTTGAGTTTAAAAAGAAATCAAAATCTGATGTTGTTATTCTTCCCAAAGCATCTCTTCTTACCGATGAAGATCAAAATGAATTCTGGATCATGAAAATGACTGATTCATCCACAGCAATAAGGGTCCCGGTAAAAATTGGTCTTGCAACTTCAGATAAAGTTGAAATTTTATCACCTGTCCTGACCTCATCCGATATCATCCTTCTTACAGGTAACTACGGATTGCCCGATACTGCTAAAGTAATTATTCAGAACCGGTAGTGACATGAACAGGTTTTTTGTCACATATAAAAATCCATTGTCAGTTGCCATATTTCTCGTTATTCTCGGAGGAATGCTGGCTTACAATAAATTACAGACAGCTCTTTTCCCTGAGATTACCTTTCCTAAAATAAAAATAATTGCAGATGCAGGAGAACAGCCGGTTGACCAGATGATGCTGACAGTCACAAGACCGCTTGAGCTCGCCATCAAGAAAGTCCCCGATCTGAAAAGAGTACGCAGCGCAACAAGTCGCGGTAGCTGTGAGATCTCAGCATTTATGAAGTGGAATACCAACATTGATCTGGGAAAACAACGGATCGAATCAAAAATAAATGAGATAAGGAATATCCTTCCGGCAGATGTGGAGATAACTGTTGAGAGAATGAATCCCTCAATTCTTCCTGTCATCGGGTATACTCTCGAAGGGAAAGGACGTTCTCCAATCGACTTAAAATACATTGCCACCTATACCATTAAA